>CAMYYH010000030.1 GCA_947303405.1 uncultured Mycoplasmatota bacterium | reverse complement strand
AGTATAAAAACATCTTAAGTGAAGAAAAATTTAATTAAAAAAAAGAATGAAGAGTTTATAATGAAAAAAGATAAATGGTAGGGAATACTAATATTAAGTCCTATGATAATATTCTTAGGGATGCATCTAAATGGCTTTTTTGGTAAATCTATGTTTTGCTTTCCTCACCACTTGTTAAGTACTATCTTCTGTGTTGTAACTATGATTATCTATCCGTTAGCAATAATCAAACATAGAAAGGCTAGAAATATTGGCACAATAGTTAGTGTATTAGTAATAGCTGTTGCAATAATAGTTAGTATAATAATACCATATAGATACAACACCACTATATTAACTAATAGTGAAAAACATCCATTTGATGATACCTATAAAGTATATTTAAAAGACAAAAATATGGCAACTTATATATCGAATATGATGAAAAACTGAATGATTGGTTACTTCAAGCATCCTTTAAAAGGGCTGGAAAAGTAGAATTTGTTTTAGAATCGCCTAGTGGAGATAAAAAAACATACGAAGTTAAAATAGATTATCAGAAGGAATCAGTAAAAGAAGTAAAGAGATAAATAGTAAGCGGATAATATCCGCTTTTTACATTGACAAAACAACATAGTGTTTATTTGAGTAAACATAAATAAGAATAATAAAGAAAACACACATAAACATGATATAATATTAAACAAGGGAGACTATATTATGAAATTTAAAAACATGAGAGAATATACTCATGATGAATTTGTTGAATTAGTTTTAAATTTAGATGAGACCCAACTTTTAGAATTGAGTTCTAATTATGGAGGATACCCAGTACTATTTAGAATGGCTCTCGACGAAAGAATTAATCACATACCATTTATTCAAAGTGGCGCGGCTATAATAATTAGAAACGAAAAAAACCAAATATTATTACAAGAACGAACCGATAGAAATAAGTGGGGATTACCAGGAGGATGTCAAGATTTGGGCGAAGACCTAAGAACCACCGCCGTGAGAGAGGCTCTTGAAGAAACAGGAATAACTCTAAAAGAAGAAAACTTGTTCCTTATTGACACACTATCTGGGGAATCAAGAAAGAATAGATATCCAAATGGAGATATAGTATATAATAATACATCTTTATATCTTGCTAGTATTACAACTAGTGATATTTCTAGCCTTAAAGGAGATTCGGAAACTAAGAGATTAGAGTTCTTTGATTTAGATAAAGTTCCTACAAATCTTATGGACGAAGATCTAATAAAGGCTTATAGAGAATATTTGAATAAACAGCAAAAGGACGTGTCCTAATGTCAAGTACAAAAGATTATAAAGATTACATATTAGAACAACTAAGTATATTAGATAATATTACATGTAGACCTATGATGGGAGAATATATATTGTATTATAACGATACTATATTTGGTGGTATATACGATGATAGACTATTAGTTAAAAGGAATGAAGTAAATAAAAAATACAACATGTCAGAAGTTATACCTTATCCAGAGGCTAAACCCATGTATCTTGTTGAAGAAATAGATAATCAAGACTTATTAAAAGAAATAGTACTAGATACTTATAATAATCTTAAATAATGTGAACAACTAATAAGTTATTCACAGTACAAAGGAGAACAACCATGAAAAAAATAGCTTTAGATTTAGATGGAGTAGTATTTGATTCTGAAAACTTATATAGAGTAATTACAGAAATATATGATACAGATACCTTCAAAAAGGATACAGTAGTAGATAATACTCAGAGATTGTTTCAAAAAAGATATAACTGGAGTAATGAAGTTGTCAAAAAGGTTTACGAAGAATGTTTTGAACAAACCTTGTCAACCTGTCATTTTATGACTGGATTCGAACTAGTATATAACAAACTAAAAGACAGGTTTTCTTTTATAATAGTTACTTCTAGAACCGATTGCGAAACAGAGATAGCTAAAAAAAAATTAAAAGAAATAGGTTTAGATAATATTCCAATATTTAATAAAGAACATACTAAAGTAGAAAGGTTTATTAAAGAAAAAGTAGACTATATTATCGATGATGATGAAGAAATATGTATAAGTGCTGCAAACAATAATATACACGCTCTATATTTTAAGAATAATGCAGCTAATAGAATAGATAAATTAAGAGTAATAAATGTTAATAACTGGGGAGAAATATATAAATATCTTATATTAAAAGAATACCCTAGTAAGGAGGAATAAAATATGAAGACAATAGGGATAATAGGTGGTATGAGTTATGAATCATCTATTCATTACTATGAAAGAATAAATAAACAAGTAAATGATTTGGTGGGGAATCTAACATGCGCTAAAATGATTTTTTACAACGTAAATTTTGAAGAAATAAGGCAACTAATGTTGAGCGGTGATTGGGAAAAAATAGCTATAGAACTTGGTAATATTGCTAAAACTCTAGAAAGTGCCGGTGCAGACTACATTGCGATAGCTACTAATACAATTCACAAAGTAGCAGACTATATCCAAAGTCAATTATCCATACCCCTAATACATATAGCTGATTGTGTTGCCCAAAAATGTCAAAAAGGGAATATATCTACTGTTGGTTTACTAGGTACTAAATATACAATGGTAGAAGATTTTTTGAAAAATAGATTGGAACAAAATGGTTTACAAGTATCTACTCCTAATAAAGAAGAACAAATAAATGAAATAGATCGTATTATCTTTGATGAATTGTGTAAAGGTGAAATAAAAAAGACCTCGAAAGAATATTTCATTAGTGTAATAAATAATATGATAAAAGAAAAAGATATAAAAGGAATAATACTAGGTTGTACCGAGATTGAAATGCTTATAAAACCAGAAGATATATCTATTCCGCTATTTGACACTACACAATCACATATAGATTCTATAGTAGATTACTGTTTAGAAAGAGAGAACTAATATGCTAGAAAAATACAATAAATGGACATTAGATTTTATGGAATCATGGAAAGCTTTAGATTGGGAGAAAACACTAACTTTACTAGATAAGAATGTAGAATACTATGAAAACCCTATAGATAAACCATGTTCTAGTTTTGAAGAAGTAAAAGAGCTATGGAAAGTAGTTGAAAAAAATCAACGTGATGTTGATTATACATATGAAATCGTTGCTTATAACGAGAAATATTGTATCATTAATTGGCAAATGACTAGAACACTTACTAAGGATAATACTAAACAACAAATAGATGGAATATTTCAAATATCCATAAATAATAAAGGACTATGCACATATTTTAAACAATGGCGTTACGTAAAATAGAAAGGAAGATATATATGGCAGTAAAAATAGTTTATTTTGTACACGGTACAACAACTGATAATGCCGAACACAAAGCAACTGGTTGGTTACCCGGAGTATTAACGGAGAAAGGAATACAACAAAGCAAAGACCTTGAAAAACAAATAAACATTGATGAAATAGACTTAGTTATTTCATCTGATTTACAAAGAGCAATTGATTCAGCAAATTATACTTTCGGGGGGAAAAAAGAAATATTACATGATAAGCGAATAAGAGAATGTAATTACGGTAAATTATGCGGAGCCGAGGCAACCCTTGTTAAATATGAAGCTCACATAATAGAAAGATTTCCAGATGGAGAATCACTTAAAGATGTAGAAAAAAGAATAAGAGATTTTTGTGAGTATTTAAAGGAAAACTATGATGGGAAAACAGTAGCTCTAGTAGCTCACAAAGCTCCACAATTAGCTTTTGAAGTAATAACAAACAATATTACTTGGGAAGAAGCAATCGCTCAAGATTGGCGAAAAACTAAAGCTTGGCAACCAGGTTGGATTTATATAATAGAATAGGATGATTAGAATGAAACAAATAAAACACTTAAATAAAGGAGATAAAATAGCTATAGTAAGTTTATCAAGAGGAGTACTAGGAATGCCTTTTTGTAAACACCAATTAGATCTTGGAATAAAACGTTTAAAAGAACTCGGTTTAGTTCCCGTAGTTATGCCAAACGCTCTTAAGGACATGGATTATGTAGCAAATCATCCCGAAGCTAGAGCGGCAGATTTAAAGCAAGCAATTATAGATCCGGAAATAAAAGCTATTATTACAGCTATCGGTGGGGATGATACCTTTAAAACGATACCTTTCCTAATGGAAGACGAAGAATTTAAAGAAGCAGTATTAAATAATCCAAAGATTTTCACTGGTTTTTCTGATACAACTAATAATCATATAATGCTAAATAGATTGGGATTATCAACATTCTATGGACCTTCTCTTTTAAATGATATAGCCGAACTAGACAAAGACATGATTCCTTACACTAAGGAATACTTTGATAAATTCTTTAAAAATGAATCAAGCTTTGAAATAAAATCAAGCCCAATTTGGTACGAAGAAAGGACCGAATTTGGCGAATCTGAATTAGGCAAACCACGAGTATCTCATAAAGAAGAACACGGATATGAAACCCTAACGGGAAAGGGAATAGTTAAAGGGAAATTATATGGTGGCTGTCTTGAAAGTATATATAATGCCTATACTGGAGACAGGTATATCGAAGAAAAAGAAATATATCAAAAGTATAATATTTTACCTACCGAAGAGGAATGGAAAGAAAAAGTACTATTTATAGAAACATCCGAGGAACGACCTAATCCAAATGAATTGGAAAAAATGCTAGAAGAATTAAAAAGTAGAAATATTCTTAGTCTAGTAAAAGGAGTACTAGTAGGAAAACCTCAAAACGAAACATATTATGAAGACTATAAAGAAGTATATAAAAAAGTATTTAATGATTTAAATACTCCCGTACTATATAATTTGAACTTTGGCCATTCCTACCCAAGATGTATTATGCCTTATAACGCTGAAGTTACTATAGACTATGATAATAAGACTATCACTATTAATAACCAAATATTAAGTGACTAAGATATCTATAGGAGAACATATTATATAAATAAGAATATAACATATGATATAATAAAAAATATAAAGAGGTGGTACAATGTTTTGTCCGAATTGTGGTAGACAAATTGAAAAAGACGCCAAGCAATGCACTGAATGTGGAGTCCAATTAGTACAAGATACACCTATTGATGAAAAGAAAACGGAGGAGGCCGTTCCTAAGAAAAAAACATCTTTAGAAGAGATGGTAAACACTCAAGAATATAATACAGAAAAAATGCTAGCAGCCATGGAAGACAATACCCCAAATATACTATGTATAATCTCTCTAATTTGTTTGATGGTTTCTCCGTTTCTTGGTTATATAAGTATACTTTTAACGTGCTTTTTTGATATTGCGGCCATGACTATTGTGATTTTTGTTAGAGTAAAGTATCCAACTAATATCTTCGGGAGAGTATTAATGATACTTTATACAATAGGAGCAATTCTCGTGATAGTTAATTTTATTATTTTTATTATTATGTGTACCTCAGCAATAAGAAACTGTAGACCGCTGCCTTAAAAAATATCTAACTATTTAGATATTTTTAAAATGAAATAGTATAGAAAGGATATAAAAATGACGATAAAAGAATTCCCTTTTAATATATATATGACCTGTATACTAACTTCTATATTTCTAGCTATAATATACACTTTCTATCACTTAAAAAAAGATAAAATAGAAACTAGGCTTATATGGTTATCTGTTTTCATGGCCGTCTCCTTTATCTTTGTAGGAGGTTTAACCCTAACATATATATCAAACCCTAAAGAGATAGGGTTATCTAGTTATGGAGGAGCCATTGGTTTAATAATAGCCGTTCTAATCTATGAAAAGATGACGGAAATAAAAAGTATAAAATATCGCTATATAATAAGTATTCCTTTGTTATATAGTATATCTAAACTAGGCTGCTTCTTAGCGGGTTGCTGTTATGGAATACCCTATAAAGGGCCCCTATATGTATATTATCCTCATATAATTCAAGAAAAACTATTCCCTATTCAACTATTAGAAACCGTATCTTTTCTCATATTGTTTCTTATACTTAATTATATATATAATAAATATAAGAATAATACTATTATAGAATACACAATTATTAGTGGAGCCACCTTAAAATTTCTATTAGATTTTCTAAGATATAGTCATATAAAAGAAGTAATATCTCTTAATCAATATATAAGTATAATACTTATAATAATTGCTAATATATTATTGATAAAAAAGAAAACCAAAGCTTTAAAATAAAAATAGCTTTGGTTTTATTATTAATTAGATTCTAAGTACTTCGTATAGTAAGATTTGTTGCTAATAGTCTCTGTTCCATCAACTAGGTGTGAGCTGTCTTCTATATCATCTATATTACCATCTATAGCTCCCGTAATACCCATTATTTTCCCATCATAGAAGTTTACAGTACCTATACTTAGTATTCCATATTTTGCCCCTCTAATAACAGGGGTATTACTAATACTTCCGTTTTTATTTCCTATTATAAGAATACTCTCATTAGAGATTGCATGTTGCGATTCTCCAACAATAGTTCCACCAGTAATGATTAAAGTACCAGATATATTATGAGCAGTACCTCTTGGAGTATTACCTCCATTTGCAGTACCAGTAGTCTTAGATGTTAAATAAGAATTACCTGTTATCTCTACAGTACCACCAGTTATATAAAGTGCTTGTTTTGTTTTAGTAGCCGTTATATTAACTCCATCTATAGTTAAATACCCATCTACCATGTTGATATCTGACTGTTCAGCTGTTGAATATAAACTACCATTCAATAATTGTACGTTACCTTTAGTTTCAAAAATAGGTTTATTATTAGCGCTTCTAATTGTGTTTCCGCCTAAATCAATAATTAAGTTCTTATTATTACCAATAGTAATATATTCGCTAGTATCTGTTAATATTGTTATGGTAGTTTGAGTATTATTAGGTGCAGCATTAACAGCAGCTTGAATCGTCGCATAATTTACATCACCAATCCTGGCTACAGGAGATAATGCCCAATGAGCATAAAAAACTATATCACCAGTAATAATTGTACTATCAGTAACTTGTGTTCCACTATTTGGATCGGTAAACCATCCCTCAAAAGTATGACCTGCATACGTAGGAGTAGGCAATGCACCAACCGCATGACCGGTTTCTACATACCTTGTAGTTTCACTTACGGTACCTCCGTTTGGATTAAAAGTAACCTCTTTTGATTGTTGAGCTAAATAACCAATTATATAAACGTTCCCACCGATTGTTTCTGAAGAAATGGCTAAGCTATATCCACTTTCAACGTTAGAAACTTTATTACGATTATCAAAAGCATCTACCTTACCTTTTACAATTCCATCATAGAAGCTAATATTAGTAGTAGTTTTAATCCCATATTCAACGCCCCTTATGGAAGGAGAACTAGTATTAACACTTCCGTCCTCTGTTCCTATAATTAAATCTCCTTCATTTGCTATCCCATCTGATCCAGTTGAAATAATTGTTCCACTCAAGATAGTCATAGTTCCATCTTCTAGATTAGATACAGCAGCTCTTTCTGTAGCAACAGATTCTAAATGAGCATTACCAGTTATAGTAACTATACCATTATTATTATATAAAGCTTGTCTACCGCCAGTAACATCAATTCTAGTTCCATTAATTGTTAGAACACCGGTATCGCCATTATTAAACGCTCCATTAGTTGCGGCGTTTGTAGTAATATTACCATTAGAAACTGTCATAATCCCATAATTATAAAATACTGGAGTATTACCGCTGTTACTCACCATATATGCTTGTAGATTAAGTATAATATTCTTACCATTAGGTACAGTTATTTCTTCGCTTGTATCTCTTAATAATAAAATTGTTGTTTGCGTATTATTAGGAGCGGCATCTATTGCATTTTGTAAAGAAGTATAATAAGTATTTCCTATTCTAGCCACATTAGTACTAGTATTAAAATCGAACCTAATATAAGAGTTTAATTCATTATTAGTTATATTAGTCAAAGAAGAATTGTATTTAAAAGTAATATTAAACTGTTTTTGCTCTCCCGAATTAATAGCATCGCCATGATTTAACCCACTTATTTCAAATTCTATATCGGTATTATCATATCCCAAACTAGCTGAATACACAGCAGTATCATATATAGCAGTACTATCCGTATTATTTCTAATAGTTACCTGATAAGTAATAGATGATGATAGAGTATTTCCTAAAGTAATAGTACTATGCATTAATGTTTGATAAGTATCTCTTATAATCGAATCACCTGGATTAGCATTATTATTACTAATATAAGCCACATTAGTAATTAATAATTCCTTTTCAGCTTCTGCTGTAGCGTTCCCACTAATATTTAAATTAATATCAGTTACTTGTGAATATCCTACTCCCAAAAATAAAGAAGCAATAAAGATTACAAAAATAGGAAAATAATAACTTTTTTTAATCCTATTCATAAATCACCACCTATCATCTATATTTATTATAACCTATTACTCCCCTTATTTTCAATAAGTTGAAACATTTCATTTACCCTTCACATATACTTCACATTCATATTTTAAAATGTAATCAAGAAAGGAGAAGATAAATAGAAAATAAAATAGAATTGTAAACGATACAAATAATATATTTATTATTAATTAATTAAAGCCCTAAGGTGCTTAAAACCTTTTCTATTGTGATTACATAATAATAAATATATCCACATATATTGGAAAGAAGAAAACAATTGAGTTCTCTTCTTTTTTTTGATATATTACACATGGGTGAAAACAATGGATATTAAAGATCTATCTATACAACTTCAAAACCAATTAGAAAAGATGACAGACTTAGGGAGGTCTCTTTGACGTCGAAGGTAAAGAAAAAAGGATTAAAGAATTGGAAAATATAATGCAAAATCCTAACTTTTGGAATGATGTTGATAAGTCAAATGTTATTAACAAGGAACTTAGTTCTCTAAAAAAAGAAATTAGTTTATATAATAAAACTAATAAAGATATACTAGATAATAAGGAATTACTAGAATTATTAGAATTAGAATATCAAGAAAATCTCTACCAAGATTTGATAAAAGAAGTTGAATCTTGTGAAGAGCAAATAAAAGAATTAGAAATAAACATATTATTAAATGGCGAATATGATAACTATGATTGTTACCTAGAAATCCATCCTGGAGCTGGAGGTACCGAAAGCTGCGACTGGGCTTCTATGCTACTAAGAATGTATGAAAGATTTTGTGACAAAATGAACTTCAAACACGAAATATTAGAATACCAAGACGGTGAAGAAGCAGGCTTAAAATCCGTAACTATGCATATTAAAGGAGAATATGCATACGGTTATTTAAAATGTGAAAAAGGAGTTCACAGGTTAGTAAGAATATCACCATTTGATTCTAATAAAAGAAGACATACATCTTTTGCTTCAGTATCTTTGGTTCCAGAAATAGATCAAAGAATTAATATAGATATCAAAGAAGAAGATATAAGAATAGATGTTTATTGTGCTAGTGGTCATGGCGGCCAAGGGGTAAATACTACGCCTTCAGCCGTAAGAATAACTCATTATCCATCTAAAATAGTTGTTACTTGTCAAAATGAAAGAAGCCAATTACAAAATAAAGAACAGGCCATGAAAGTATTGAAAAGTAAACTATTTGCGTTAGAACAAGAGAAGAAAGAAAAAGAACTAGCAGCTTTAAAAGGAATAAGTACTAACATAGATTTTGGTAGTCAAATAAGAAGTTATGTCCTTGAACCATACAAATTGGTGAAAGACTATCGTAGTAACTATGAAACCTCCGAAACATCTAAAGTATTAGATGGAGATATTAAGCATTTAATCGAATCTATTCTTAAAGCAAAATAACTATTGTAATTATTATTATAATAAGCTACAATACGCTCTAAAGAGGGAAAAATATGTTAGAAACAATTAGTTTTCTTGAAAGATTATTAATAGATGGAGACGTCGTAGTATTAGGTTTATCAGGTGGACAAGATTCAATGTGTCTACTTGATATTTTGTGTGGAATAAAAAAAAGAATATCTATTATAGCGGCTCATATTAATCATAATATAAGAGAAGAAAGCAATAGCGAAGCATTATTTATTAAAGATTATTGTAGCAATAGAAATATTATCTTAGAAACAACAAAATTTAATAAAAAGTCTTCCAATACTAATTATTCTGAAGCAGAACTAAGAGAAAAAAGATATCAATACTTTGAAAAGATAATCAAGAAATATAAAGCTAAGTACTTATTCACAGCGCATCATGGAGATGACTTAATAGAAACAATTCTTATGAGAATTACTAGGGGATCAGACTTAAAAGGCTATGCTGGCTTTGATCTAATTACTAATAAAGATAGCTACCAAGTAATTAAACCACTAATATATACGACGAAAAACGATATTGAAGAATACAACAAGAAAAACAAGATTCCCTCTGTTGAAGATAAGACTAACAAATCAGATAAATATACTAGAAATAGATATCGTAAGAAAGTATTACCCTTCTTAAAAGAAGAAAATCCTAAAGTTCATTTAAAATATTTAAAATTTAGTGAAGAACTAAAGAAGTATTATGACTATGTAGATAATGTCATAACAAAAGAAATGAATGTTAGATATAAAGATAATACTCTATCCTTAGATAACATAGAACTATTAGATGACTTTATTATCGAAGGCATTATTAAAAAGATATTAGATTATAACTATCCAGATAACTTATACTTAGTAAGTGATAGACATACTAAATTGTTAAAAAAAGTTATCTATAACAACAAACCTAATATAGATATTCCATTACCAGGTAATATTTTAATTAAAAAGAGATATAACAAACTATATATTACTGGTAATAGCCAGAATAATAATGACTACTACATTAAGATTACTAAACATACTAAACTACCTAATAATCACTATATAGATACGATAGAAGAACAAGATAATAACAGTAACTATTGTATAAGACTAAATAGTGAAGAACTAGTGTTACCACTTTATGTTAGAACAAGAAAAAATGGAGATAAAATAAGAATTAAAAACTTAAATGGAGCAAAAAAAATAAAGGATATATTCATAGATTTAAAACTGGATAAAGACCAAAGACAGACCCAACCAATAGTTGTAGATAAAAATGATACAATTATATGGCTTCCAGGCTTAAAGAAATCAGAATTTTCTAAAGCAAAAAATGAAGAATATGATATAATACTGTGGTATAATTAATTTTAACGAGAAATTTGAAAGGAAGATTATAATGAAGAAAAAACAAAATGCCTATATGGCAATGCTACCATATATAATATTAGCTGTTGTTCTAATCGCAACAATGTTTATTATGAACTTTGCGAATAATACAGTACATCAATTAACAACAGGCGAATTAATGAAAGCAATCAATAACAATAAGGTGACGGAGATTACTATTACTCCTAAGAGTAGTGATAATGTTTACTACATAGAAGGTAAATTAAAAGATTACTCTAAAAACGAGTCATTTAAATCAAAAGTTATATCTGAAGAAGTAACAAAGATTACTAAATACGTAGAAAAGAAGAAAATTAAAAAGTATGAAACTAATAAGGATCCAGGGTCAAGTAATTTCTTATACATATTTGTTAATGTAGTGCCTTTACTAGTGCTAGTAGCAGTTGCTTATGTATTGTTTAATAAATTATCTTCAAGCAATAACAAGTCTATGGACTTCGGTCGTAGTAAAGCTCGTTTAAGCGAAGATGGTGGAAATACTAAATTCGAAGATGTAGCTGGACTAAAAGAGGAAAAACAGGAAGTTAAAGAACTAATAGATTTCTTAAAAAATCCCAAGAAATTCCAAAAGCTAGGTGCTAGAATACCAAAGGGAGTACTATTAGTTGGTCCTCCGGGAACAGGTAAAACTTTACTAGCTAAAGCAGTTGCTGGTGAAGCAAACGTTCCATTCTATTACATAAGTGGTTCTGACTTCGTTGAACTATTCGTTGGTGTTGGAGCCTCTCGTGTTAGAGATATGTTTAAACAAGCTAAACAAAGTGCACCATGCTTAATCTTTATTGATGAGATTGACGCTGTTGGCCGCCAAAGAGGAACAGGTTTAGGTGGCGGACACGATGAACGCGAACAAACGCTTAACCAATTACTAACTGAGATGGATGGATTTGGAGCTAATGAAGGTATAATCGTAATTGCTGCTACTAATAGACCCGATGTACTAGACCCTGCATTATTACGCCCAGGAAGGTTCGATAGACAAGTAACTGTTAGTTTACCAGATTCAAGAGAAAGAAAAGAAATCCTAGAGGTACACGCCAAGAATAAAAAGTTCTCGGATGAAGTTAATCTAGGAAACGTATCACAAAGAACACCAGGCTTTAGTGGTGCCGATCTAGAAAACCTACTAAACGAGGCAGCTTTACTGGCTGTTAGAAGAGACAAAGAAAAAATAACAATGGCTGAGATTGATGAAGCAACAGATAGAGTACTGCTTGGTCCAGCTAAAACATCAAGAAGAATAACCGAAAAAGAAAAGAGACTTGTAGCAGTCCATGAAGCAGGACATGCTGTAATTGGTTTAAAACTACAAGATGCTCAAGAAGTTCATAAAATAACAATCATACCTCGTGGTATGGCTGGTGGATATACCATGATGCTTCCTAAAGAAGAAAAAATGGCTATCATGACTAAGGAAGAACTAATTGGTCAAATAACTGGTTTACTGGGTGGACGCGCTTCCGAAGAAACATTCTTAAGTCAAATTACTACTGGAGCTTCAGACGATTTGAAACGTGCTACCAAGATTGCTCGTTCAATGGTTACTGAATATGGTATGAGTGACTTAGGTCCTATCCAATTAGAAGAGAAACAAGAAGGTGTTTTCCTAGGTAGAGATTATGCCAAATCTAGAGACTTCTCTGATCAAGTTGCTCTTCAAATAGACCAAGAAGTAAGTAAGATACTAGAACAATGTTATAAAAACGCAAAGAAAATATTGGAAAGAAACGAAACACTAGTATTATTATTAGCTGATGCTTTAATGAAATATGAAACTATTACAAAGGAACAAATAGAATATGTTGTTAAAACTGGCTCAATTGATTCGCTTGAAGAAGTAGAAAGTGAAGAAGATAAAAACGCTAGAGAAGCAAGGCTAGATGATCTTAAGAGAGAAGCTAAAGATCGAGGCATCAAAGGATATACTAAGATGAATCGCGAAGAGCTTGAAGAAGCAATCGCTAAAGACATAAATGGTGATATCGAAGAAGAACACCAACCAAAAGAATCTAAGGAAGAAAAGAAGGAAGACGAATAAATCTTCCTTTTCCTATGAAACAAGGATAATTGTTATGACTTTTTAGGACATATATGATAAAATTAAGTAAGTGAATATATAACATGAAAAGGTGGGACTATATGGCAAAAGTAATTTCACTAGTAAATCAAAAGGGTGGTGTTGGTAAAACTACAACTAGCATAAATCTTGCCGCAGCTTTAGGTAAAGAAGGAAAGAAAACATTATTAATTGATTTAGACCCACAAGGTAATGCCTCTATAGGTCTAGGATTTAATAATGGAGATTATAAAAATGATGTGTATGATTTGATTACAGGGGCTTGCACAGCTACAGAGGCTATTATTAAAACTAAATACAAGAACCTATCAATAATACCATCTACTCTTAATCTGGCTGGAATAGATGTTGAATTCGTTAAAAAGATGCTAGAAAATCCGGAATTCAGGCAAAATGAACAATTAAAGACTGCCCTTGTAGATATTCAAGATAAATACGATTATATAATCATTGATTGTCAACCTTCACTAGGCTTATCTACTATGAATGCCTTAGTAGCAAGTAATTCCGTAATAATACCTGTTCAATGCGAGTTTTTCGCTCTAGAGGGGATAAGTCAATTATTAAATACAATTATAATGGTTCAATCAAATATGAATCCTGATTTAAGAATAGAAGGGGTATTATTAACTATGTTAGACGGCAGAACTAATATAGGACTAGAAGTAATAGAGGAAGTAAGAAAATACTTTAAGAATAAAGTGTTCAACACAATTATTCCTCGTCTAGTAAGATTAGTAGAAGCTCCAAGTCATGGAAAACCAATTAGTGACTATGATCCAACTAGTAGGGCAACCTTAGCATATCAAAACTTAGCAAAGGAAGTGATTAGTAGAAATGAGTAATAGAGCACTTGGTAAAGGACTAGAACAACTATTTTCCAATGAAAGAATAGACTTTGATAAATTTGAAAAGACTATTGTGGAAGAAGCTAAAGAAAAAAGTGATATAGTTGAACTTCCTTTGGCCGAAATAAGGAGTAATCCGTATCAACCACGACAAGAATTTGATGAGCAAACTCTTCAAGAACTTGCTGATAGTATTAAAGAACATGGTGTAATTCAGCCTATAATTGTAAAAAAGAGTATTAAAGGTTATGAATTAATTGCTGGTGAGAGAAGAACTAGAGCAGCCAAAATGGTTGGTAAAGATAAAATACCGGCTATTATTAGAGACTTTAACGATGATGAAATGATGGAGATAGCTCTTATTGAAAATATTCAAAGAGAAAACCTTAATCCTATCGAAGAAGCAGAAGCGCTAAGTAAGATAATCGAAAAGAATAATCTTACTCAAGAATCAGCATCTAAAAAGTTTGGTAAAAGTAGAAGCTATATTACCAACATACTTGGTCTACTTAAACTGCCAGATAAAATCAAAAAATACGTAACAGAAGGAAAAATAAGCATGGGGCATGCGCGTGTTTTGAGTAAACTAACAGATGAAGAAAAAATTAATTATCTTGCAGATTTAATTATTGAAAACGGACTAAGCGTTAGAGATATAGAAAAGCTAGCAAGTGATAATGGTACTATAAAAAAAGTAAGAAGAACTCCTATTATTAATCCAAGATTTAGTATATATGAATCATTAATGAGAGAAAAAATAGGATCAAAAATAAAAATAAAAAACAAGAAAATTGAAATACCATTCGATTCCGAAAAAGACTTAGAAAGAATTATTGAAATACTAGGTATGGGAGTCGATAGTGAATGATAAAGAAAATATTTGAAGGCTTGTTAGAATTTGTTACAAAAAAAGAAATATATGGAACAATTATAATACTAGCTGTAAATTATTTCTTATATCAT
>CAMYYH010000029.1 GCA_947303405.1 uncultured Mycoplasmatota bacterium | reverse complement strand
TTCTTTTTTTTTCGTATATATGGTATAATTTTTCTATAATAGAGGATGAATGTTATGAAGAAATCGAATAGATTAGTCAAATTATTTTTCTTTGTTATAATTGTTGGGATTATAGGAGGAGTAGGTTATTATTTCTTCTTCATAAGGAATAGAAAAACTGATAGTGCGGTTATACCAGTTCTTAATGTGGTTAGTCTTGAAGATAGTAAAAATGGCATTTATGTTTATAAAAGTAAGTTTGATACGAATAAAACTCTATTAAATGGTTGTTATGTAGATTCAATTGATGAATATATAGTTGTATTTAATGATAGATTTAGAGTATATAAAGGTAATTGTTTAAATACTATTTATATGTTTGAAGATAATTCTAGTAAGTTAGATTTTAATAAGACTAAGGGAGAATACCAAATAAACTATGATGGTAAGAAGTATATAAAGAATGAATCTATTACTAAGGTTGTAGTAGATAATAAGTTGTATGGCAATTTATTTGGAGTAAACTATGATTTATTAAAGTTTATTATAGAGAGTACAGAATATAAAGGATATTATTTTTCTTTTAAGGGTGGGATATATTCTACTAATAAATATAATTTTTCTTATGAATATAATAACGATAGATTTTTATTAGCTATTAGTAATAATACTAATACTTATTATAAGTATATGAATTCTTATAATGATATTCCTTTTTATACGCTTTTTAATGATAATCTTCTTATTATAGATAATAAAAAAGATGGAGATAAGTACAAAGGGACCTTTTTGATGTTTACTGAAAATAATCAATCTTATGATTTTTATAATTCTTTACCGGTTAGAATTAATGATGTAGTTATTGATGATAGTTGGAATAGGTTGTTTAGATATGATAAGGAAAAAAAAGTGGTATATGTAGTATTTAGTACTGGTAACATGTTTTGTAATACTGGAGGGGTAGACTTTTATGAGTTTAAACTTACATATGATTATAAAATACTAGGATTTGGTAATCCTGATTTTTATAAAAAGGGTAAAGGTAATGAAAGTTGTGATTATATAAAAAGATACTATTTTGAGGAGGCGTAATAAATGGATATTGTTTGTAAATTGTTTGGAATGTGTTTAACTATAATTCCTTCTTTATATTTTGCTTGTTATATTATTAAGAAAGCTACTGAGGAACAACGATTTGACTTACATTTAAAAAAAGTGAATGATAAAAAGGGGATATTTGGTGTTTGTATAGCATATCTTAATAGAATTTGTTTGTTTGTTTTAGTAACTATAATGGGGTTATATGTAACTTCTATGTTTAAAAATGGGCTTTTATTAGATTTAATTATAGTTTTGCTTATAGTGTATATAATTAGTTGTTTTATTGATAATAGGAATGATATTTAGGGGTAATTGTGTTATAATTTATAAGGTAAGAAAGTAGGAATTGTTATGAATTGTCCTAAATGTGGTAATTATATAGAAGATGGTAAAGAATATTGTTTTATGTGTGGTACTAAGCTGGGTGGTAGTGATTTTTCTTTGCCAGGGAGAATGGATACTAATCCTTCCTTAAATGAAGATTATTACAAGAAAAAGGAAGAGTATAATAATAGATTGAAGAATTATCGAGATGTTGAGATAAAAAGAGGTAATGGTGAAAAAAGAGACTTTTTAGATTTCTATTCGGATTTTAGAATATTCTTTAAACTAGGTGGTCTTTTATTTGTACTTGTTATTGCTTTTTTAGTATTTTCTTCTATTGCTAAGAAGAATAATATGGATATTGAATTAAAACCAGTTATACAAGATTTATATTATAGAGTTAACGATAAATTAACTAATACGACAAGTGGAAATGGAGCGAATGTATATTCTTTGAATAATAATAAAGGAACATCTTGTTCGATAATTGTTTATTTAGATAATTCTAATACTAGTGATCATGTTGGTACTTATTTTTCTGATAAAGAAGAAAATTTAGTGCCTTCATACGATACAGAAGGAAATGTAGAAGATAGTTTAGCAATTCCATTATTTCAAAAAAGTTTAATAAAGATTAATGGTGGAGATTGGTATTATTTAAATGTTTTCTATAAAAAGAATTTGTCTGAAGATTTTGTTGATTTGAAATATAGATATTTATCAGCTGCTCATAATGGTTTGTTCTATAATATTGAGTTAGCTAATTATGATAATTCTCAAGAATGTAATAGCTTATTAGATAGTTTCCTAAGGAGTTTACAGTTTGTTGATTAATAATAGGAGGTAAATGCATATGAAGAAATGTCCTAAGTGTGGCACTATATTGGATGATTCTAAGAAAAAATGTTATATGTGTGGCGCTGACTTATCTACGTCAGCTTCTGTTAGTGACTTTTCTTCTAATTTCGATAAGGGGATTGGATCATCAATTACTAGAGGCGTAGATAATGTCTTTAATAATGGCGTAGATATAGATGTTAATAGTGAGGATATGGTTCCAGAAGATAATAATAATGGTTCTTTCTTTTCTCATAATAGTGCTTCTAGAGATTTCTTTGGGGGCGAGATAAATAAACTTAATTCAATGTCTTTTGGTAAAGATGGTTTTGGTAAAAAGACTATATTTAATAAAAAAGATGAAGGATTTAAAAGCAAAGATGAGTTAAATAAAATTGAAAATAGGAAAAAAGAGAATAAAGATGGTAAAGTACGAAAGATTAGTTACAGTACTAATCCTAGTATACCTAGAAAGATGAAGGAATCTATTGAGAAAAAGAAAAGTGATTCTTCCGCTCAAATCAATAATTTTAATTTAGAAAATACACAGTTAAAACAGGAAGAGGTTATTAGGCCTGAAGTCGTTGAAGAAAAAGTGGTTGATGAAGTTCCTGATGCTTTCAAGTCCCTTAATAGTTTTAAGGATAAAGAAAATGTAGAACGTAATAAGTCTTTCTTTGATAAGAAGCGAGAGAAGACTATTGAAAGTAGATTAAAAGATAATGAGAAAGATGAAAGGTTATCTAATGAGACAGTAAATAGTGCGTTTGCTTTGTTTAATAGTGATAAGAAGAATACGTATAATGATGATGAGAAGGTAGAGATAGATTTTTTTGATAGTAAGACGAGTAGTAGAGAAAGTCAATTTGATTTAGATAGAATAAAAGAACAAAAAAAGAATCCTTTGGAAGGATTTAGAGCGAGAAAAGAAGTAAGTCTTACTGTTAAGGAAACTACAACTATGATTTTTAATCTAGTTTGTATTGCGGGATTTATCGGTATTATGATATTCGTATACTTTAAGTATATAAGGGTAAATAATACAGAACAGTTAGATGGTTTACAATATAAAGTACCGGAATATTTTGAACTAAGTAGGACTGATACACATGAAAGGTTCTATACTTCTAAGAGACAAGGTAATAAGTGCTCTTTTGATGTTAAATCGGGAGTTGCTTCGGATCCAAATGGATATGTTGAAAACTATTTTCAATATGTAAAAAGTTTATATGCGAGTGATCCGAAGGCCATACCTTCAATTCAAGAAATGAGAATAAATGGTAATACTTGGAAAACGCAAAAAATAATATTCTTACCTGAAGAGGGTAAGGACGCTAATGCGAGTAGTATTATTCCTAGGTATTCATATACAATTATTACTTATAATGGTTCTTTTTACACTTTAGTGTTTACTAATATAGATGAAAACACTACCTGCAACGAACAATTAATGGTGTTTATGAATAGTGTTGCTTTTATAGAAAGTAATACGAAGAAGTAATTTATAGGGGTGATAGTGTGGAGAGGTTTTCGGCATTTAAATTATTCTATAATAATTTCTTATATCGAAATAATGTAATGATAGAATATTCTAAAATTGATAGTAGTATTAATAAGATTATTGATGTCTTGAAATCTTCTGTTAATCTTTATCATGATGATAAAGAATTATATATTAATAATCTAACGAAGTATCAAAGTAAGTTAAAAAAAGAATTAGATAAAATAATGGATACTTATCCATACTTTTTTGAAAAGTATTATGAATTATATACTAGGTATGTAAATTCAAATGATAAAGTAGAAGATATGCCTTTTGTTATATCTTGTTCTTTTTATAATGACTATGGATATAATAGTATAGATGATGATTATATACAGAGATTTTCTTCTATTGAGAAGAAAAGATTAAGAAGTAAGGCTAAAGGAGTATCTTTTTTAGAATTTTATAAGATGATATTAGAGGAATCCAATAAAGATTATTTTAAAGGGTTGGTATATAAGATTAATGAGTTTCTTAATGTAGAAGTAGATATTAAGAAATCATTTGATCAAAATAAGGATATATATATTAAAGATATAAAGAGTTTATTATCACTTAATAAAAGAGTATTAGATAAAGCTAAGTTAAGTGAAGATTATAATATAATTAAAGATAAGATGGAATTTATTTATAAGGATTGTTTTAATGATTTTGGGTATAAATTAGAACGAGAGATAGATAAATACTTATTATATCTTTATGAAGTTACTAGCAAAAATAGTAATGATTTTTTTGATAGTATTATTGTTAATGACTTAGATTATAATATATATAAGGATTTTGTTGCTAAAGAATTAAAGTATAAAGATAAGTATGATAGGTTATTTGAGAAGAATCAAGTAATTGTTCCTAATAAGATTAATATAGCACCTAGTATTAGGTCAAATATTATTGAATTATATTATGATAAGAGACTTTATGTTAAAGACTTAAATGATATTAATAAGTTAATTGAGATATTAAATGGATTTAAGTCTTTAACTGTAGATATAGAGAATCATATATGGAATTATATTTTATTTAAAGCTAGTCATACTTCTTATTTAGGAAGAAATAATAATGTTAGATTTGCTATTATTAATAAGTTATATGAAATATATAAACCTTATGATTTGCTAGATCGATATGAAAAGAATAGATTAAGAGTGTTTGATTATATAACTAGTAATAATGATATAATGAATCAATTAGATATTAAGATAAAAGATTATACTAGGATATCTGGTAAGGAAGATATTTTAAAAAGATTACTAGATAAGAGAAAGGCTTTTATTATAAAGAATGCCAATAAGAATATATATTCTTTAAGTGAAGATTATGATACTAGGGATTACGATTTATACTATATATCTAATGGTTTAGATGTTGATACATTAGTAGAGATATTTAATAAATTAGTTGGTAATAATAGAATAGATAGTAATAAATTAGTAGAGTTTATTGCGCAATGTATCTTATTGGAAAAGAATAATAATTATTTAGTTAATAAACCTGATTATGAAATGATTAGTGATATGGCTAGAAATTATTTGAAAAGAGAATATAATGTTGGACTAGATGATGTTATATATATGAGCAACAGAGATAAGTATAATGTATTATATGATGAATTCTTGGCTAATAGTATGTTTAATAAGTTGAAGGGGAAATATAATATATGTTAGAAGAATTAAAGAATAATTATAATAATTTGGATACTTTTTCGAAGCGAGAAATAATACTGAATGAAGTATTAGAAACATGTCTAGTTATAGAAAAAATATGTAAGAAAAAGAAAATAGATATTGAAAAAGTAAATAGTAATTATGTTTTGAAAAATAAGAATAAACTTAGTGAAAAGGACTTTTTGGAGTTATTATATATATATGTTTTCTATTTAAAGGAAGATTTGGGTTCACTACTGGAATAAATGTGTTATAATAATCATTAATTAATTGGGAGTAGTGGTTATGGAACAGTTAGAAGAAATATATGAGAAGATTAAAAGATTAGCATCTGGTGGGAATGATACTGATATGGTATGTTTTATAGTTGCTTTTGATTTATTATACTTTTTAAATGAAACAGATAATAGAAATAAGTTTGTATATAATTATTATAAGAATGATAATAGTATGTTTGCTGGGAATCTTAAGAAGATATGTAAGTTTGCAGAATCTATATTATTAGAAGATGAAATATATGAAAAGATGTTAAAGAATATTGAAATGGATGTTAGAAAAGATCAAATAGTTAGTATGTATAATTATTTTGACGCGATGGATAAAATTGAAAGAAGTAGTAGTTCAGCTAAGAATCTTTTATCAGATGGCTTTAAGATTAGATTATTAAAAGAACAATTTTCTTCCTCTTCTAAGGACTATGCTAGGTTAAGTAATAAAGTTAGTGATTTAAAGAACAGATATGATAGAAATATGATAGATACTGTGACTATTATAGCTATATTTATAGCTATAATAATAGGTATGGTTAGTGGAGTTAGTTTTAGTTTAGAAGCTTTTAAGTCTATAACTAGCGCTAATTTATATGATGTTTGTTTAGTGGCTTCTGTAGTAGGTTTATCTTTATTTAATATATTCTTTTGTTTAATTAAGTATATTAGTAGATTATGTGGTAAAGATATAGATAAATATGGAAATATAGTATTTGTTAATATAGTGTTTATCTTACTCATTGTATTTTTCGTAGTATTAGGAATTAGTTAATTGCTAATTCTTTTTTTAGATATTTTTAAAAAATAAGGAGGAAACCTTATGGGGTTATATGGGACTATAAATCAAGGCTTACAATTTGATGGATTACTTATTAAGGCTAAAACTATAATTGAGGAACTGAGACAAGTTGGTATAAAGTTAGATGGATATGATGCTCAGTTACAGGAAATAATAGAAGCGTATAATGCCGGGGAATTTATCGTACGTGACACTATAGTTATGAGCGGTGGGGTTCCTTATGCTACAAAAAAACAAGTTGATCCTGTAGAGGCACTTGGAAATTTTGTTTATATCTTAGAAGCGGAAAAGGAAGATTATTTTAAGATTGCTCGAGTTACTAAGAGTATTAGCAATCTTTTAGATTGTATTGTTGAGGCTAATATTCCGGAATTATTTGGCGAGACGAAAGATTTATTAGATAAGATGGAATTTTCTCCTAACTTAGATTATGAGAATGAAAAGGGATTATTGGAAGCTGCATATATAGTAGTATACAACGTTATGAAGTTAGAGTCTGTTTATGATTATGATACTGGAGAAACACTAATTGAAAAAGTTAGAAATAGTGAAACTCATTCTGCTTTTATATCGGTATTATTAAATGAAGAAATAGAGAGAAGTGGGAATAGAGAATTATTGGCGAAAAGGAATCAATTAACAATGCAAAGATTGGGTTCTTCTTTTATAATTGACCGGGATTTATTTAAGATGGTAGCGATGTCAATGAATGATAAGAGTGTTCGTGATTTGCAAAATAGACTTTTGCGTAAAGTAGAGGAATACTTTGCTAGACAGAATGTTATTAAAAAAAACGCTGATATATTACAAGAAAGTATTACTAGTAGTCAAAGTATTTTGAAACGAAGAGACGTTGGATTAGCCGAATTTCTTAAAAGGACCTTTTTCATAGTGGGCAGTACTTGTACTATTGCGGGATCATTTATTTCATCTTTTTTGTTTTTTAGGGTACCATTTAGAGAGTATAAAACTAGAGAAAAAATATTTAATTCGTCTACGGGCGCTTATTCTTATCGGGATGGGGGTTTTCAAACAAAAGACGGATATGTTACAGTTGTTGTTGAGAAACCTTGTGAAAAGATAGGCGTTTTTAACGAATTGTATAGAAAAAAAACTCTAACATTTTCTATAAAATATGAAGAAGGAAATAATAATCCTTACTATTATATAGATCAAGTTGCAAAAAATGCTATAGCAAGGAGTCGTACAATTACTGAAACTAGCAAGGATGAACCAGAAGAATTTGGAAAAGATAGTGAGAACTATTCGGTTATATTCAAAGAATATGGTGAAGAATATCAAGCTGGAGATCAAAGTGTTGCTATATCTCTATCTATTTTGGTTGCTATTGTATTTTTTATAGTGGCATATGGAATATATGACAATAGAATTGTGGTAGATGACAAGAATGATAAATATAGTGTTGTGACTTGTCTTCGTATGTATTTATCTGCCTTTGCAAGTTCTCAAACGAGTAAAAAAGATTTGGCTATAGACGTGAATGAGATTAGAGATTTAATAAATAAAAATGAACAATTATTGAGTGAAATACAAAACGATCCTAGTTTTTGTTTGTTAGTGAAGGATATAAGGGATCATCTAAGTGATAGTGGTCAAAAATCAGAAGTTGAGAAACTATTAAAAAAATCTATGTTCTAAGCAAAAGAAAATATGATAAGAAGCGTTAAGAAAGCTTTGTAAATTACGGATATATCAGTAGCTAATTTAGAGGAAATAATAGGTTTTTAATGTTGATAATTGGTATTACTGGATTCGTGGTTGCTATAAAAGGTATGTTCTTAAGAGAAGTTGATACTTCTTTTTTTGTTCTTAGTTATTATTTATCGATAATCATTATATAAGAGGCTTTTAACAAAGGTTTTTCTTGCATGTTGTTAAAACTTGTGGTATTATTAAGAAGTCGATGGACCTCTAGCTCAGTTGGTTAGAGCATCCGGCTCATAACCGGGCGGTCATAGGTTCGAGTCCTATAGGGTCCACCATTTATTAGTGCAGGTGTGGCGAAATTGGCAGACGCGCTAGACTTAGGATCTAGTTCCTTACGGAGTGGGGGTTCAAGTCCCTTCACTCGCACCACTTGAATAATAAGGGCTTTTAGAGTCCTTTTTGTATGTATTTATATTTGTTTATTTCTATAAAAAAAATATCTTTTATAAGTCCTATGGATACAATAAATAATGGACAATAATTTTAATGTAGAAGGAATGTCTTTAGATGATTTACAACTTGCTGTAGTAACTGCTGTTTCAAAACAATTAGAACAATCACTTGAAGGTTTAGATCCTGTTATAGCCCAATCTGTTATTAAATTTTTGCAATCGGTAGATTACAATCTTTCATCAGGTTACAATATAGCCGTTAGAGATGGTAGAACAGTGTAATTAAAGTGGCAAATAATATTGCCGCTTTTTATTTGGGGTAAAACGGAGGCTTTTTGAGAAACAAAACAATATTAGGGGTTATATGTTATAATTAAGGTGGTTTTAGAAAAGATATGGAGGTATATATATGAAGATGCTAATAACAGGTGGGACTGGTACTTTAGGCGAAGAATTAGTAAAAGAGTGGGAAGCGCCATATACATATTTTTTAGGGGGAAGAAAAAACCAGTTTATCTTTTCTTTCAAATAATGCCAATAGAAATATATAAAAGAGATACGGAGAATTTAGATGCAGATAGAAGAGTGAAGATAGATATTGATAGATTAATAAGACAATAAATATGATATTGTATAATTATGCCCAATTGGAGGTATTTATTGGGGCGATGGAAGAATCTATTATGGCTACATATGATTTTCTAGAACGCTAACTACGTCTAGAGGCGATAAAAAAAAATAGTATTATGTCTTAATTATTGGGGCATTATGATTAATGGAGTTGATAATGTGAATAAATATAAATATCTTGTTTTTGATTTAGATAATACTTTAGTTGATAATAATGAATCTATAAAGTATGCTTTTATAAAGGTTTTGGGAAAGCTTAATATAGATTATACTGAGGACTTATTAAATAAATGGTATATAGCCGATATGGAATGGTGGCATAAATATGAAGTAGGAGAGAGTGTTATACCTGATAATATTGGAAGGGATGAAGTTATTAGTTATTTAATGGCCCAAAGATTTGTATTATTTTTTGAAGGGAAACATTTAACATATGATGAGGCGGTTTCTATTAACGCTTATTATATAGAAATGTTAGCAAATCATGTAGTTCCTATGGAAGGGGCACTTTCTTTATTAGAAGAATTATCTAAAAAGTATAAGATTATTGTAGCGACTAATGGCCCTAGAGAACAGGCAATAAATAAAATAGCCAAAGCTAATTTAAGTTCTTATGTAAATTTAGTTGTTTCTGTTGAAGATACGGTTATTCCTAAGCCTAAGGTAGAGTTTATGGAATACATTTATAATGAGATTAAATGTTTTGATAAAAGTAAAGTATTAATAATTGGTGATTCTTTAAAGGTAGATGTTCTTTGGGGGATGAATTGTGAAATGGATACTTGTTGGTTTAATTATAAAGATGATGTATGTTCTAGAGAATATAAGCCAACTGTTGTTATTAATTCTTTATTAGATTTATTAGATTATCTTAGATAATCTTTTTCTTTAAAACTATTAGCTATATATGAATTTTAATTGTATGTATTGACGTAAATGATTAATTTTATTATAATAACGAACGTGTTAGGAGTGTTTTTAATGAGTAGTTTTAGTAGTACTTGTGGGTGTAATCATATTTATGTATTTACTCCTTCGAATAATGAAGGCTTTTTAGAATGTGGATGTGTTAAATGCGGTTTGCGTATTTCTAATAGTGAGATGACTGAACAACAGATGAAAGGCGAAGTGTTACCATTTGTTTGTGATTTAGAATTGGCTAAAAATGTTTATTCTAATATTGCGGACAAAAGTTTTGAAGGAAGTCATGCAAGATATTTAACTAATGCTTTAGATCGAATGGCTTCGATTCCTATTAACGATAAAAGACAAGTTAGTAGAGCGATTCGGTTAAACTTTCTTAATTATAGTAACAATAGTATTAATAAATTAGGTGGAAAAAGAATTGTTACTAAAATAGATTTAAGGGCTTGTCCAAATCAGGATATGGAAAAAAACTTTATCAAAGCTTTCACTGATGGGTTTGAAAATGATAGGCCAAGACCATATGATAGTTTTTGCGTTGTTCATAATTGTAATTGTGTTATTACGGTTGATGGTGATGATAGAATTAAAGTTCCTAATAAACACTTGGCTATAGTTTTTTATAAGAAAGAAATAACCGGTTGGTCATTTGATTATAGAACTCCCGTGGAGAATGATAGACCTGTTAGGTTATTGCTTGCTAATGATGATACGAATATAGAAAAGCTTATTGAAGTGGCTACACATCATGAATTGGTTGATTGTTATGGAGATACGATTGGTGGTCGTATTTCAAAAAAAAGAATTATAAGAAAGCCAGACAAGGATTTAAAACAAATTCCTTTAGAATTCGGTGTTAAGCCAATAGAAGAAACAAAAGTTTGTTCTTGCAGTAATACGTCGTTCTTAGCATCACTTATAAATGGCTATTATCCTGCGAATGCTAATTATATAAAAAGAGATGAACTGGTAAAAGCCTATGTTACTTTTAATAAAGCTATTAATATCACTTATCAATTGTATACTGATAGTGAATCATTTGAAGTCAGACATTCTGGTGCCTTTGTTGATTTTAGCTCTGGTATTGTTATTCCTATTCAGCAAGGTTTTCCTATAAGTGAGGATTGTACTAATGGGCTTGCAGACGATGTGTTAAAACTGGTTTTAAGATAATCTTTTGAGTATGATGAGTGAACTTGTCTCATCATTTTTATTTTGATTTAAGGCAAACAATGATATAATTTTTATAGAATTGGGATGATTATATGATTATTACAAGTGATATATTAAAAGAGAAAGTTCCGAAGGAAATGATTCCAACTAGATTCGATAGTGCTACTGATTTACTTACATATACTAGTGCTGGGTTATTATTATATAATATGAAACCAGATACTTGGAATGAATTATATCCTTTTTTTCAACAGGGAAATAAGTTTACTATAGATTCTTATACTATAGATAAAGA
Organism: uncultured Mycoplasmatota bacterium; assembly: GCA_947303405.1. Taxonomy (GTDB): domain Bacteria; phylum Bacillota_I; class Bacilli_A; order RF39; family UBA660; genus Coprovivens. The sequence continues at coordinate 3,988 of CAMYYH010000029.1, read as the reverse complement.
TGATATTACTTTTGGAGAGCTAGTAGAGCTTTATAAGGATGTTTATAATAATGAGTATGTAATAGGTAGAGGTTTTGACGAAGAAAAAAGAAAAGAAGTATTATTAGATGAGTTTAATAAAGTATTTGGTGTTAAGGGAAAAAGAATAGGAAAAAAGTTAAATGCTCATTATGAGTTAAAGTATTCTAAATCTAAGAATACTTATACTTTATATTATTTGGAAGCATATGTTCTTAGCGATATAGAAGATTTAGAAAAACTATTAAAACAAGATGTATATCAACAAGAATTATTAGACTTAAGTACTTTACCTATTCCTAGGGATATAAATGGGATAAAAATAGTCGATAGTGTAGCTTTCTTAAACGATAGTGAGAGATGTCAATTGGTTAGGGATAGTGTTTTAAAGTAGGAGGATTTTATGAAGTTATTAGAGATAAATAATGAGTTGATTGTTAATGATATTAATAAATCAATTGACTTTTATAAGGAATACTTTGATTTTAAAGTGGTAGAAGAGTATGGTGAACCAGTTAATTGGGTTAAGATGCAAAAAGATGAATGTATTATTATGTTTGAATCTTATGAACAAATTTGTGAAGAAATAAAGGGATACCCTAACAATGGTAAAAATAGTAACTTAATTATGTTTAAGTATGAAGAAAAAGATAGTTTATTAGATATGTATTATAGGTTTAAAAATAATAATATTAAAATTTTTTCAAAATATAATGAGACGGATTATGGTAGTGTTGAATTTGGGGTTTATGATCCGGATGGTAATATGATACTTATCCAGGGGTAATTTTTTAGATTGGTGATATATTTATGAGTGATGTTTCTTTGGATGAAGATTATAGTTTAGAAGGGTAGGATTTAGAAGAGGCTAGTAGAATAATTACTTATTTAACCTCTTTTAGACCACCCTCATCTTTATGTATGCCTTTTCTTGAGAGAAGGGGCGATGAAATTCATTATGGATATAAGATGATGTTTGATATTAAAGATGATAGATCTATTATTTTAGATTGTGAAAAACCTTTAAGAAAAGTCTACGAATTGATTAGAGAAGGTTTTGTAGAGGCTGTTCCTAGTGGAATGGTGGTTGGGATTCTTGGTATGGTGCGTTAACCGTAGATTTGAGTGATGGTTTGGATGTTACCATAGAAAGTGATAACCCAGAAGATTGGGCGTGGTTTAGAAAAGAGTTTTACGAGGTATTAAATCATTCGAGAATAGCTAAGAAATGATATCTCTTAATGCTTAATTTGTTTTTTATATCCATGTTATTATAGTTGTTACTTTGTAAGTTAAGAGATGTTCTTGATTTTCATGATAGGAGATTTCTTACAAGAAAAGATGTTGGGGAAGAAGAAAATGCGCTAAGTGGTACGTTTTAATAAAAATAAGTATTGTCGGATTGGATATGTAACTTGTATGGGAAAAATTGCCGAAAACGAGGTTAAATGTTATAGTATCATTGAATTTGGGCGTGGTTTTATGAGAAAGATTACTAATAGTGCTAAAGCTTGTAATCATTTATATGTTTATAGTCAGCATAGTGTTGATGGCTCTTTTAAGTGTGGATGTGTAAAATGTGATTATGAAGTTCAAAGCTCTAATTCTTCTGATATAAATGTTAAGATATTGCCTTATATTTGCGATATGAATTTAGCTAGAGCCATATATACTAGATGTCTTGGGGCGAGTGGAAGAAATGAAGAGGACGCTGCTAGGCGATTTCGTAGTGCTTTACGAGGAATAGTTAATCATCCAGATAAAGGTTCTAGAAATACAATGGTTGAGAGATTAGATATTAAGGGAGTTAATAACCAAATAGTTAGAAGAGTAGTTGATAAATTAGTAGTTAGAACTATTGATTTATGGACTGAACTTGAACCTAATAGTATCAGTTGCTTTGAAGGGGCTTTTATTGATGGCTTTGTTGATGGAGAACGTCCTTATGATAGTTATAAGGTTATATATAACGGCAATTGTATAATTAAGGTTGACAATAAGAAATATAAAGTAAGAAATAAGCATCAAGCTATTGTTTTTTATAAAGGTGGTGTACCGGTAAGATTATTGGTTGCTAATAAAGAAACAAATATGGATAGATGTATAGGGAAAGCTTTGGAGCAAAAAGTTTCTAATGAATACCGAATTATGAAAGAATGGGGTCCGATTGATTTGAGTTGGTTTCAATTTAAAAGAACAAATGTTGATTTGCACCAAGAACCTGTTGAAAATGGGGTTCTTATTAATGAGGAGATTGGTGTATTGTCTTGTGATAGACCTAAATTGTTAACGGCGATGTTGAGTGGCAGTTATACTGAAGATGAGCCTTGTTGTACAGCAGCTGTTCAAGTTAATTATGCTTATAACGGAATTGTTTCTATTTCTTATTATCTTGAAACAGATACGGAGGTATTCTCTATAAAACATGGTTATTCTTTTTATAGTATGGGTAGTATGATATCTGTTCAAGTAGATTCTGTTTTGGGTAAAGATTTTACAAATGGTAATTATGGAGATGCTCTAAGTCTAGTTATGAGATAGAATTAATTAAATAAAAGATGTTTAAGGCTTTAATACATCTTTTTATTTGACTATATTTAGTGCTATAATTGTTATATAGAATATGGTGATTATATGTTAGTAAGTATTATATTGTTAATCATTTTAATTATTATGAATGGAATATTCTCGGCTTGTGAATTAGCTTTCTTGTCTTTAAATAAGATTAAATTAAAAGAAGATGTGGATAAGAATAATAAGAAAGCTATTGAAATAGATAAAATACTAAGTGATCCATCTTCTTTTTTGTCTACTATTCAAATAGGTATTACTATTGCTGGTTTTTTAGCTAGTGCTTTTGCGGCTGATTACTTTGCTGACTTTTTGCTTAAATATATTAATATTTCTTTTATGTCAGTTGATTTAACAAGAATAGTTTTAGTAATTATTATTACAATAATATTATCGTATTTTACTTTAGTATTTGGGGAATTAGTACCTAAGAAAATTGCTATTAATAATCCTTATAAAATAGCAAAAAGGTATGTTGGCCTAATAAATGCTATGAAAGTGATATTTTATCCTTTAGTAGTTGTGCTTAGTCATTCTACAGAGTTGGTTTGTAAGATACTAAATATTAAAGAGAATAAGGATAGGTTAACGGAAGAAGATATAAAAAAGATGATTCTTTTAGGACAAGAGGAGGGTATTATTGAAGAGAAAGAAAAGGAATACATACTAAATATATTTAATTTTAAAGATATAGAAGTACAAGAAGTAATGACTCCTAGGGAAGAAGTGACACTAATAAATATTAATGATGACTTAAAAAAAATATTAGCTAGAGTTAAAGAGAAAAAGTATTCTAGATTTCCTGTCTATAAAGATAGTAAAGATAATATTGTTGGAACTTTAAATGTTAAGGATTTAATAATACGTAAGGGTGAAAAGAATAGTATTAATATAAAAAAAATAATTAGACCTACGCATAGATTTATGTATAATGAGAAAATAGATGACGTATTTAGGGAGATGCAAGAGAGAAATGAAAGTATTTGTCCTATATATCAAGAGGATAAGTTCGTAGGTATTGTTACTATAGAAGATGCGGTGGAAGAGATCGTTGGTAATATATATGATGAATTTGATAGTAGTAAATGATATAATTTTAGAAGGTGATGGAAGATGGAAAGTAAACAGACTTCAGTTAATAAGAAAGAATTAGTAAAAAAGCTATTAAAGCAAGAGATTAGTATAGAAGATGAAGATGATTTGTTGGAGATGCTAATAGATAGACCTATTACTATAGATGTAGATAAACAGGAAGATAAGTCTTTAACTACGGGAGAAAGATTAGCTGATAAGTTATCAGAAATAGCCGGTTCTTGGGGATTTATTATTACTTTTTCAGTATTTATTATTATATGGATTGTGATTAACACTATTGTATTGCGAAAGGCAAGTGATCCTT
>CAMYYH010000028.1 GCA_947303405.1 uncultured Mycoplasmatota bacterium | reverse complement strand
TCTTAAAATAAACTATCGTTGGAAACATAGTAATACCTTAAATAGTCTATCTACTCCAATAGGTTTATATAATAATAAGATAATATCTTTAGATATTCACAATAAAAAAGAAGGACCTAATGGTTTAATAATAGGGGATTCTAGTAAGACAGAATTCTTAAAAACATATATCTTATCTATGTGTACTAACTATAGTCCATTAGATGTTCAATTTATCTTAATAGATTGTGCTAAGAAAGACTTGATTAATTCTTTAAAGAACGAAATAAATGTTATACCTCATATAATAGGTACAATAGATAATGACGATAATAATTCTATTAATAGAGCTTTAATAGCTATTAAAGAAGAAATAAATAGAAGAGAATCTCTATTCAAAGAATTCAATATTGAAAATATTGATACATATCATGAATACTATAAAGAAGGAAAAACAAAACAAAGATTATCTAATCTAATCATAGTAATTGATGATTTCTTAAAATTAAAAGAAACCAGCCCTGAATATATTGAAGATATTCTTAAAAAAATAGTAAAAGGTAATAATCTAGGTTTACATTTAATAATTTCTACTCAAAACCCTGAGATATCCCTTAATGATAAAATACTATCGATTATTAATTTTAGAATATGCTTTAAACTAGCCAAAGAAACTGATAGTAACTTAGTTTTAAATAATAATCACGCTACTAAATTAGAAGAAGTAGGCGAGTTTATAAAACTAACAAATAAAGAAGAAATTGGTACAATGGCTTATTCTAGTCTTCCATATATACCTAAAGATAAATATGAACCAACTACTGATGAAGTAATTAGTTTTATAAACGATACTGGTTATGTTTATAAAACTATTACTAATATTCAAGATACTAATTTGTTAATTACGGATAGTTTGACTAATTATTTAGTAAATCTTGATAAAAAAGATGCTCTAAATATACCTGATTTATGGCTAAATCCTCTAAGTGATTATATATCTATTGGTAGTATTATCAAAAAATATAAATACAAAGCTTTTTCTTATAAATATGAAGTTATTATAGGTGAATACGATAATATTAATAATAAGACTCAAGATATACTATCTATAGAATTAACTAATTCTAATAATATCCTTATCTATGGCTTACCTAATACTGGTAAAACTAACCAAATAATAACTATGTTATTCTCACTATGTATCTACCATGGTCCTCAAGAGCTAAATGTTTACATATTGGATTCTTCTTCTAAAGAATTAAATATGTATTCAAATTTCCCACAAGTGAAAGAATATACTAATAAAAAAGGCTCTAAAATACTGGAGTACATAGAAGAAGAATATAATAATAGAAAGAAAACATTATTTAATTTCAAAGGCTTTGATGACTATAATAAAAAAGCTTCAACTAAACTACCTTTACTATTAATAGTTATAAATAATTATGATAAGTATCTTGCCAATATGGATAGGTATAATAAAATTACAGAGAATTCTAGTAATTTAGGTATAGTATTTATAATATCTATATCTTCTTCAAATAGTTTACCTCAAGAAATAACTAATAATTATAAGACTATCTTTATAACTAAATTAGAAGATAAATTTGATTATCGTTATCTCTTATCTTCATCAACAACATTAGTACCTAAAGATACTATTGGTAGAGGTTTAACTAAGTATAAAGATGATGTAGTAGAGTATCAAACTGCTTATGTAACATCCTCTAACAATCTTAAAAACTCTATAAAAAGCGTTGGAGAAGAACTATGTAATCACTATAATAAAGAAGGGGATGGTGAATAAGATGTCTAGAATCTTAGTTAATATAAGAATACCTGAATTGGGGGAATCATATGATGTATACATTCCCTCTAGTAAAACAATAGAATCTATTATAATCTTAGTATATAAAGCCTTAAATGATATAACTATGGGAGAAATGCCTATACCTACTAATAGCACGTTAATAAACGCTAATACTAAAGAAGTATATGATAAGAACAAGTTATTATCAGAAACTAATATAATAAATGGTACTAAGTTAATTCTATTATCTTAACTAATTAAAAAAAGTGTAAAATAACTTTTTAAAAACTATATATTAATAGAATATGTAGTATAATTACCTAAGAAAGAGGTGTATTTATGTTAATTTTAGCTAAATCAGCTATGGCTATGATGCTAGGATTCATTCTAGCTATAATAACAGGATTAATATTACTACCTATATTAAAAAAGTTTAGAATGAGACAAATAACTTGCTCATTACTAGGTGAAAGACATATAGCTAAAAATGGAACTCCTACTTTAGGTGGCCTATTCTTCATAATACCAACTATAGTTACTATTGCCTTACTTAAAATAAAAGGTAGTATAGATATATCGTATAATCTATTAATAATAATCTTTGTCTTTGTAGCATATGCTATTTTAGGATTCTTTGATGACTATTTAAAAATAAAATATCGAAATAACGATGGTTTTAGTATATTATTTAAACTATTGTGTCAAATGTTAATAGCTTTAGTATTCTTCTATATTTATATAGTAAATGGTGGAGAACCAACTCTAGAAATATCATCACTTGGTATAGATATTAATTTAAAATGGGGTTATGGTTTATTTATCTTATTCTTACTGGTTGGAACTTCTAATGCCGTTAATATAACCGATGGTTTAGATGGTCTAGCTGGAGGTTTATCAATGATTGCTTTCTTAGCTTATGGTTTGTTAGCTTGGGGAGCAACCTGGATGAAGGGTTACGAAGAAGTAGCTATATTCTGTTTTATCCTAGTTGGTACTATAATGGGCTTCTTAATATTTAATTCTCATCCAGCTAAAGTAATAATGGGAGACACGGGTTCCTTAAGTCTTGGTGGCGCTCTAGCCGCAGTAGCTATCCTAACAAGACACGAATTATCACTGGCATTAGTTGGCGGAGTATTTGTTGTTGAAACATTATCATCATTAATTCAAATGATATCCGTAATATACTTTAATAGAAAAATATTTAGAATGGCGCCACTACATCATCATTTTGAACAACTTGGTTGGGAAGAAACAGATATTGTAAAAATGTTTTATGTAGTTGGTTTATTGCTAGCTATGGCGGCCATTACTTATGGTATATGGGTTTAAAAGGCTTTATACAAAGCCTTTTATTATTTGTCTAAATATGATAAAATCCTATAATAGGAGTGATGATATGAAAAGAATGCTATTTATTATATTATTATGTAATCTTTTCATATTACCAGTTAAAGCCTTAGAACTACCAGTCGATATTAGTGCTGAAAGCGCTATCTTAATAAATACTACAGATGAAAAGATAGTCTATACTAAGAATGCCGATAAAAAACAAATATTAGCCTCTTTTACCAAGTTAATGACTGCTTATACTGTTGTTAAGAACGTTGAAAACCTAGATGCTAAAGTAACTATTACAGAACAAGATATAGCTAACCTATATGGCTTTACTTGTGTTGGTCTTGAAGTCGATATGGTTGTAACTATTAAAGATTTATTATATGGTTTAATTCTTGTTTCTGGAGCTGATGCTGCTCAGGCATTAGCTTATCATACTAGTGGTAGCCCCGAAGCTTTTGTTGAGCTTATGAACCAAGAAGCTAAGAACTTAGATTTAAAGAATAGTTACTTTGCTGATACCTATGGTGGTGATGATAATAACGTTTCAACAGCTAGAGAAATAGGTTTATTACTAGAAGAGGCTTTAAAAAACCCAACCTTCAATAAGATCTTCAAAACTGACGTTTATAGCATGACTAATGGCTTAGTAGCCGTTAATTCTACTAAAAACTTTGCTATATTTTACGGCCTAGATGAAAAACTAATTACTGGGAATAAATCAGGATATACTCCCGAAGCCGGACTATTACTAGTATCTACAGCTAATATTAACAATACTGAATATATAATAGTTGTTATGCGAAGTGAAGAAAACGAAAAACTAACTACCCATATTTTAGATACGTATAGAATAATAAACTACGTAAATACCCATAATTACGCTAATAGAATAGTATTATCTAAGAATATGAATTTGCCTACTATAAAAGTAAAAAATAGTACTACTGATATCTATTTACCAATGATAAAAGAGGATGTAAAAGAGTTCTTAAATGAAGAAGAAATGGCTAATATTAATATAAAATATAATCTTGCTAAAGAGATAAACAATAACTATAAAAAAGGAGACACTCTTGGTTATATAGATATCCTAGTAGGAGATGAATTAATAGATACTTATAACGTCTATCTAGAAGATGATATCTTTAATATAAGAAAGCCTTCTAACATCATATTTACTATCATATTAGTCCTAATAGGAGGCATAGTATTCTTAATATTTATCAATTTACTTTTATTACATAATTAGTTATAATAATTTTTAAGAAAAGAGGAATATATATGGAATTAAAAGGATCTAAAACAGAACAAAACTTACTAACCGCTTTTGCTGGCGAATCACAAGCTAGAAATAAATATACATATTTTGCATCTAAAGCCAAAAAAGATGGCTATGAACAAATCGCTGCTATATTTGAAGAGACTGCAAATAATGAAAAAGAACACGCTAAGATGTGGTTTAAAGAACTAAATGGTGGAGAAATACCTACAACTGTAGAGAACCTTAAGGCTGCAGCTGATGGTGAAAACTACGAGTGGACTGATATGTATGATGAATTCGCTCGTGTGGCCGAAGAAGAGGGATTTAAGGCAATTGCTGCTAAATTTAGAGCTGTTGGCGAAATAGAAAAACATCATGAAGAAAGATATAGAAAACTACTTAAAAATATCGAAGATGAAGTTGTGTTTTCTAAAGATGAAGATGCTATTTGGATATGCCGTAACTGTGGCCATATCGTAATCGGTAAAAAAGCTCCAACTGTATGTCCAGTATGTGCTCATCCTCAAAGCTATTTTGAACTAAAAAGTGAGAACTATTAAAATGGTATAAAAATACCATTTTTTCTTTGGTACAATTTATTTACTTTATAATAATTATTAATTATAATTATTAATAGAGTAGGAGATATACTATGGAAAGTAATACTAACAAAACTTTAAACGATTATCTAAATAGTGATACTTTTAAAAAATATATAGATTCTCCTAACTACAACAAGATACTAAGATATCTTATCTATTATGATTTACTATTCAATGAAGATGCTACAAGAATAAATGATTTAATAAAAAGGATAAATGATAAGAATATAGATACTAGTTACTTAAATATAATAACTAATAAATTACTATCTAAAAATGATAGTAAGAAAAAAATATATACTAAAGTCTTATCTAGAATAGGTAATATTAAATACGAAATAAAAACTTCTAATAATACTGATTATTTTAAAAAAGTAACTGATTTATTATCTAAATATTCTATAAATACTTCTCCAAGAGATAAAAAAATAGTAAGTAATAATCTAGATAAAATATTAGATATCTATCCTATCTTAGATTCTAATATATCTAGTATAGCTGATTTAGCTTATGGTACTAATAAAGTCCTATACAGCAGTAAAGAATACTATGATATTAGAACTAGATTCCAATTATTTCTAAAAAATAACAAGGTGTCTACCTCTGATACTAATTATATAGTTTATTACTTGGATAAATACTATCTATCCACTAAGAATGAAATAATATTATCTAATAATATCGAGATATCGCCTAGTGTGATAGAGGAAATATATAATCATTATAAGAATAGTCTTTCTTCTTTCTTATTAGACTTAATTAATAATAAAAAAGAAAGGAAGGCTCTTAATAGTATCAATATTAAAACCATATCCTTACCATACGAAGAAGATACAAGAATTTTAGAATCTTATCTCCTAGTTCAAGAGTCTATCAATAATACTACATCCAACTAAAAAAACCACATCAGTGGTTTTTTCTATTCGCACGATATATCATCAAAACTTCCTACAAGTGTCTCTTCAAAACTTCCATCACTTAATATTGTATATTTAATAACATCTCTTCTACTTCCATTACAAGTAGCATACACACCAGTATTATTGCTTAAATTACCCATTGAACTAAGAGTAGTAGTTATCTTCTTTATTAGTGAACCGCTTTTATCATAATAAGCAATAATATTATTATCAGCTGCTGTAAAAGTAGCTATATAACCATTGTCTAATAAAGCGAATTCATTAATAGATTCAGTATCAATGCTTACATTGTCGATAGATAATACTCCAGAACCATTAGATACGTTATAAATAATGTCTATATCTTCTCCTTGATATTGTTCACTAACATTAATAGAGCAATTCATTAAATCGTTACATAGATTATTAATGTCATAACGTAAAGAATCATAGTTTGCTTCAATATTTCTACTCGTATCACCAGGAGCTAGACCATCATTTTCATGCATCATATATGGATATCTAGTCCCAATAGCAAATACAGTAAAAGTGAATAATACTATATAGAAAGTAAATTCTGCGACTATCCACGTTTTATTATCTAAGCTTTTCCAAATACTTTCATTTTCTTCTAAATATACGTCATTTTTCTTGCTGATTTTAGCCTTAGTAGCCATAAATATCTCCCTTCTATTGTATATATTAATTATAACATAGATGTTTTTATTCATACAATATACTAAATACACTTTTTATGTTAAAATTTACTTGGTGAAACCTATGCTACTAATAGAAAATATTAAAATATTTGAAGATCTTAAGGATGAAGAAGTAATAAAAATAGCTATCAAAAAGAATAGTATAAACAAAAAAGACATTATAGAAGCTAATATTATTAAAAAATCAATAGATGCTCGTGATAAATCTAATGTTCACTATGTTTACTCATTGTCTATAAAAGTAAAAGATGAGACTAAGTATTCTAAGATAAAAAAAGATAAAGAAATAACCAAAATAACTATTAAAAAGAATAGAAAGTCTTCTTATAGTCCCATTATAATCGGTACTGGTCCAGCTGGACTCTTTTGTGCTTTAAAGCTTGTTGAATACGGATATAAACCTATATTAATTGAACAAGGGTCTAAAGTAGAAGAAAGAATAAGAGTGATAGATAAATATCGTACTAAAGGAATAATCAATACAAAGTGTAATGTTCAATTTGGGGAGGGCGGAGCCGGTACCTTTTCTGATGGAAAACTAACTACTGGAGTATCATCTCCCCTAATAAAAGAAGTACTAGATACTTTCTATAAATTTGGTGCCCCCAAAGAGATTACCTACTTAAATAAACCACATATAGGTACTGATAATCTACGAAACATTATAATTAATATAAGAAAATATATTGAATCTAAGGGCGGAAAATATTACTTTGATACTAAGTTTATAAATTATGAAAAGAATAATAATATCTTTAAAGTAATATGTGATAACAATGAATTTATAACTGATACTTTAGTACTAGCTATAGGTCATAGTGCTCGTGATACCTATAAAATGTTAAAAGACAAGAATATACCTATGAAAAGAAAAAACTTCTCAATAGGTTTAAGGATAGAACATAAACAAGACACAATAAATAAAAGTCAATATGGTTCTGTTACTAAGTTAAACTTACCACCTGCCGAATATAAACTTGTATATCATGGGGATAGTAGATCTTGTTATACCTTTTGTATGTGTCCCGGTGGGGAAGTTATCGCCTCCTCTTCTGAAGAAGAATCAATAGTAACTAATGGTATGTCTTCCTATAAAAGGGATAAAGAAAACGCTAATAGTGCTATATTAGTAAACATCCTAACTACTGATTTTAATAATAATGACGTCTTATCTGGAATGTATTTTCAAGAAGAATTAGAAAGAAAAGCCTACATTCTAGGAGGTAGTAACTATAATGCCCCTATTCAAAGAGTAGAAGACTTCCTGAATAATAAAACATCTACTAGAATAGGGGAAATTATTCCTACCTATAAACCAGGTTATAAGCTATCCAACTTAAATGAAATATTACCTAGCTTTGTAAGTACCACTTTAAAAGAAGGAATCGTATATTTCGATAAAAAATTAAAAGGATTTGCTAATCCTGACGCCATCTTAATTGGAGTAGAAACAAGAAGTTCTTCGCCCCTTACCATCGTAAGAAACGAAGAATTAGAAAGTATAGAAGGTTTATATCCATGTGGAGAGGGAGCTGGCTATGCTGGAGGGATAACTACATCGGCTATAGACGGCATAAAAGTGGCTATAAAGATAATCGAAAAAAATAGTTAATAATTACTAATAAAACAAACGAAATATGAAAATAAACATAACATTACTAAAAGCCTTTAATGACGCTAAAGAATATAAAAAATGAAAGCATTAACAAAACAAAATCACCTAAAGCTTATACTATAATAAACTGTTGCAAAGAAAGATTTGACACATAAAAAAAATGTGGTAAAATAAGGCCATATTGAAAGGGAAGGTTTTTATGAGTAAAAATAACGGAATATCTCCAGAAACTCTTGCACGAATATTGGCTGGATCATTAGCAGCCACTGCTTTAACTTATCCTGCCGCAGCTTATGGAGCTCCGGCTGCACAACCTGCTGCAGAACCTGCAGAAGAGAAAACAGATGAACAAAAAGCAGTCGAACAAAAAGCATTAGCAAAAGATTGGGGAGATTTATCATTCTACCAAGATCTAGACTTGTTAGACGGAGTAATAAAAGACGATTGTAGCGAAGATACACTTACTATGGTTGGAATAGTTAGTGCTACAAATTTCTACAAGAGTAATTATGCTAACTATTTTAAAGAAACACAATCAAAAGGATTCACAATTAAAGAAGTTGTTGCCGGATGGAATCCAGGTAATCAAGGAATGGATTATCGTAAATTTATCGAAGATTATTATGCATTGGATCAAAGTGATCAAGCTGCTGTAAAAGCATTCATCACTAAATATCATGACTATCACGAGTTAATTGCGGCAAATCTTGATTTCTTGTCAATTTACATGGCTCGTGCCGTATCAGTTCGAATGGCATACACTGTACACGATCAGTTGAGAATAACCGATTGGGCACATAATGGAGTGTTATATCAAATGGCGCATGAGATTGAGAATAAAGAGGATTTCTCAATACTTGAAACAGCAAAATTTAAAGGCTCACAATTTACAAATGACGGCAGTGTCTTAAAATTATATTATCAAATAGATGATAAGACATATATCTATGAAGTTGATCTTACAGGAGTTGATACATTTATTGACTCTGACGGTGTTGAAAAATATCGTGAGGGATACGAAAGTCCATGCGATGGCTATATAATATATGATAGAATATATAAAGGTGTTCTACAAATTGCAACTGATCTTTGCACACGTTTAACTGCGAATAATTTGACAGAAAAAGAGATAAGCAATTTCGAAAAAATGTACGACTTGATCGTGGATAGTATAGATGCTACGTCTGGAGAAGTAAAATACAAAGCCGGATTTAATGGAAAAATAACAACTACAGACGCAGATGGAAAAGAAATAGAAATAAGTACGGCTGATTACTTAATCCACACATATGCCAAAGCTATAGAGTTCTTGAGAGATAGTAATATTTCACTATCTTACGAGATTAATGAGAATTTAGAATATCCAAATACAACAGATCCTGTAATGGGTGATGTTGAATATACTAGTGATGAAAATATCGATACTACAGGTCCAGCAATAATGTCAGGTACAGGTAGAGGACACTTTCTTGATGAAAATGTAGCAGATTTAACTGAAGAACAATTGGAGAAACTAAAGGAACAAAAAATAGTTGCTTATGATCCGGAGAATAAAATAGTATACATTAAATTAGTATGGTATTCTAGTGCACCACGAGTAGGTTATGAAACACCAGACTTATTTGCACAAACAAGACAAGACTACTTGGGTTATCCGATTACATACGCTGATATTGCTAACAAAGCACTAACAGCGCCTGAGAGAGAAGCGATTGCATATTTGAGTCAAGATGCAAAGAACAATGGTGTTTATGATATACCAGAAGAGTACGAGCCTCCAGTATTAAAATATACATTTAATAGATAATAAAAAGAACTTTAAAGAACTTTAAAAAGTTCTTTTTTTTTTTCATAAAGTAAAAAAATCTAATATCAAAGATGAAAAGTATGTAAATATTTAAAAATTAATAGTGTTGTAAAATTAAAAAATATGTTATAATCATATATAGTAAGAGAGGCTATAATATGAAAAAAGAATTTAAAACACTATTAATACTATTGGCAGCACTAGTATTAATACCGAATATTGTTAATGCTACTGCACCAACAACGAATAACTGGAGACTAGATTGTGATAAAACCAAAATATTTGAAGGGGAAGAAGTAACATGTACTATGTCAACAGAAATAACGGATGCAACCTCACCAGATAATGACATTCAGTATATTTTAGCAAGAATCTCAAATGTTAGGGCTGTAAGTATAACCAATGTATCCAGCCCATCGGGACTAGATGTGCTAACAACAAATCCGGGAGAGACATTTAGTAGTTCTGTTCCAATACCAAGGAGTGATACAACTTGTGAGGCATCAGGAGGTTGCTACGACTTCTATAATGGTACAGGAGTTATTACAGGTGGCGGTGCTCGAAGAGTTATCGGAGAGTGGAAACTAGAAATCCTACCATCAGAGCTTACTAGTAATGACGATTGTGCAAAGATTTGTTTATATGTAGATACTATTATTGAGGGACAAAATGATGCTGCCTCACATGGACAAATAGCTTGTAAGGAAATCAAACTTAATCAACAAACTTACCCTATTTGTAAATGCGAAAATGGTGTTTGTTATGGTTTAAACGGTACCGAAGTAACAGAAGAAAAATATAGAGAAGAATGTTTAAAAATATGTAAATGTGAAAATGGAGTATGTTACAATAAAAATGGTGAAGAAGTAACAGAAGAAAAATATAGACTTGATTGTGCACCAGTTTGTGTGTGTGAAGGCAATCAGTGCTATGACCACGATCATAATCCGGTAACTCCAAAAGAGTTCAAAGAAATATGTGGTTGCCGTATAGAAAACGGAAAATACTACGATAACAACGGTGAAGAAACAATTGAAGAACATTACTATGAAGTATGTAATCCTAAATGTTATTGTGACGATGGTGGACAATGCTATGATAATAATGGTAAACCAGTAGATAACGATGAATACAAAAGAAAATGTGGCTGCCGTAAAGAAAATGGAAAATATTATGATAATAGTGGTAATGAAGTAGACGAAGCTACTTATAACGCTAAATGTATTCCAGATACTGGCGCAGTTAATCCATATCTAACTATATTAGCTTTAATAGTAGCAGGATATGGTATAGTAGTTTTAGTAAATTACTACAAGAATAACAAAAAGATATACAAAGTATAAAATTGAAGATACTAGGAACAAAGATAGTTGCATATCGAACCTAGTTTTTTCTTTATAGGAGGATATATATGAAAAAAATAGGTATAAGTTTAATAGTATTACTACTAAGTGTTTGCGTAATTGGTAAAGTTCAGGCGGTATCATTCAACCTATCAATTATAGGTGCCACAGAAGTAAAAGTTGGAGAAAGTATTAATTTATCAGCCGATTATTGGATAGGAAATGATCTGTTAGATCCTTCACAACCAAATGGAGGTATTGGACATACATTTCACGAAGATGTTACAACTTCTTCAACGTGGACAAGTACTGATACTAATGTCGCTACAGTAAATTCTAATGGTAAAGTAACAGGTGTAGCCGTAGGATTTACTACCATAAGAGCTGTATATACTAACAGTGGGGAAACTAAAGATGCAGAAGTGACAATAAATGTAATAGAAGGAAATTCTTCTCAAAATAGAAGACTAATAATTGGTGATAAATACGAAGAACCAGGTCCAATTCTAGTTGCTGGGCAAAGCAGAGGAACTTTTGTCACGTTAGTTGGTGTACCTGCCTCAAAAAAATCAGATATACGAGCTACATCAAGTAACACTGAAGTAGTTGAAATTACTAATATTAATTTATTTAATGATACTGATTATTCGATGGATGACGTTATCTTTGTTGAATATAACTTAAAAAAAGTTGGAACAGCTGTTTTAACTGTATCTGTAGAATATGAAGGAGAAACATATGAAGATACATATACCATGAATGTAAGAGAACACACCTATTCTCTAACAATAACTGATAAAAATGGTGAGGAATTACCTGCTGAGGTAAAAATAAACGATAAAGTACAGTTAAAAGTTACTAAGTATCAAGGGACTTTACCTCCAGAAGATATTACTAATGAAGTAGTTTGGTCTTCAAGCGATGAAAGTATTGCATCAGTAAGTGGAGGAAAAGTTACATTTAAAAAATCTGGTAATGTAAGTATTTCTGCTACAGCAATCTACTCAAACGAGCAAGTAACAAAAACATATTCATTCACCGTATTAGGCGATGAACAGAATAATAATAGTGAACCAACTAATGAAGATGAACCTAATAATGGAACACAAAAGAATAATACTTCCCTATGTACAGTAAACGATGAAGGAATTTACTATGATAATAAAGGCTTAGAAGTAGATATAAAAACCTATAAACAAAAATGTGGATGCCGTAAGGAAGATGGTAAATACTACGATAATAATGGTGAAGAAACTGATGAAGAATACTATAATAAGGTTTGTGTACCAGATACAGGCGATGTATTCCCAGTAATTATGTCTTTAACTTTGGTGTTAATATTCGCTGGGATCTATTATATCTCAAAGATCTATAAGAAGAAATTTTACAAAGTATAGTTAATCTATACTTTTTCTTAAGAGATAAATTTGTTGAAAAGTATAAAATATAGTATAATTATGAGTATGTGAAAAGGGTTATTGTATAAAAATACATTAGCTTATAAAAAAGAATATCCTATGATATAATTACTATAACGTAATACAATTATAGAGAACAGGGGAATAGAGAATGAGTATAGAAGCTAAAGCAAGAACAGGGTATTCAACGAAGGACTTACCTTGGTTAGCACAATATGAAAAATATGACGAGACGAAAGACGCTCGATATATAACGGGCAAAACAGTTTGGGATGTTGCAAAAGAATTACTGGAAAAATTCAGCTATATAACTCTTATAGAATACTTTGGAAATATAATAACAAGGGAAGAATTTGACTCGTACGTAGAAATGTGGGCAAAAACGTTTAGAGCGATGGGAGTTGCTCCCGGAGAAATAGTACCTCTATATGTGCCAGCAACACCGGAGTCTTTAGTAATGTTTTTCGCTTTAGACAGTATTGGGGCGATTGCATATTATCAAAAATTAGCCATATCCAGAGAGGCTTTAAATGAAGAAACAAAAGAGGCCAAAATAGCAGTAGTATTTGATGGCCTATGGGGCAATGTTAAGGATGTATTCTCCCAGGAGAGATTCAAAAAAATAATAGTAACATCCGCTGCTGATAGTATGTTATTCCCATTAAAGCAAATCACTCAAATGAAAACGTTTTTTGAACAAAGGATGAGTGGAAATGGAATCCCTAATACATCTAAATATTTATGGGCCAAAGACGCTCAAAAAATTGCAAGAAGCTTCGAAGGCGATTACAGAGTACCTTTTGAACCGGGAAGAATAGCAGCTATAACAACATCAAGCGGGACAACTAGTAATAACGTTAAGGGGATTATGGATACCAATGAGGGAATCCTAGCGTCTCTACAATGTACTATAAATGCTGAAACAGGCTATACTGAAGGAAAGAGAAC
Organism: uncultured Mycoplasmatota bacterium; assembly: GCA_947303405.1. GTDB lineage: Bacteria > Bacillota_I > Bacilli_A > RF39 > UBA660 > Coprovivens. The sequence continues at coordinate 2,160 of CAMYYH010000028.1, read as the reverse complement.
ATATACTTGTTTTCCTCCTACTGCATCAACTTCACTAAATTGTTTACAATTATTACCACTGTTTACTGGTGGTACAATAATATTTGACCCAAGAGTTGACGTTGATAAATGGTATAAAAGAGTTGATTTCTATAGACCTGATATAACCATTACAACAGGCCCGGTTTGGGAAAGGTATATAAGAGACTTATTAGAAGAAGAGAAAAGAACTGGCAAAATAAAAGACTTGTCATGGGTAGACTACTTTATAATGGGTGGGGCCGGAACAACACCAGAAATTTTGAATAAAATGAATAGTATTATACTAGAGAGAGGTGCCCAAAACGAAATAAAAGTTGGATATGGTTTCTCAGAGGTTTTTGGGGTTCTATCGGTTACTAAGTACAAGGGAAATTATAGAGCGTTAGATAATGATAGAGACGTAATAGGTGTTGGTATACCATTGCCAGGCTACATAGTTGGTATATTCGATGAAAATGGTAACGAGATCCCATATGGTAAAGGGTATAGAGGGGAATTATGGATAAAAGCCCCATCCAATATGGAGGGATACTATAATAAAATCGACCAAACAAAAGCAACGATTATAGATGGCTGGATACATAGTGGGGATTTATGTGAAATCGGAGAAGATGGAACAATTTATTTCTATGGAAGATTAAAAAACCAAATAGTTGTTAACGAAAAGAAAGAATACTTATTTGATATATCTAGACAAATCTCAAAACACTTTGGGCTTCACGATCTAATTCTAGAAAAAAAGAAATTATCAGATGGCTCTATATCATTAGTATTATATTTCGTCCAAAAAGAAAAAAATAGGATTGATTCTAGAGAATTATTGCTAGCAATAGATGAATATGTAGAGAGTATGGGGATTAGAATTGATGGATACAAAGAATCCTATGGCTCTCTACCGATAGATCCAACAACCTTAAAGCCTAAAACAAAGGATACGGATGGTTTTATTAAATATAAAAATGGAGTACCATATGAAGTTGCATACGACGAAAGCGGTACAGATACGTATATTAAAAGCGAAATGAAAACCCGAGTTTTAAGTTTGGTTAGTTAAAAACGAGAACAATTTGTTTTCGTTTTTTTTGCGAGAAAATTATGCTATAATAAAATAGAAGGGTGATAGATATGTGGAATTTTTTATATTTATCAGTATGTTTGATTTTTTCTTTGCTATTATTCTTTGTCTTAAAATCTAAACCTAGAATTAATACTGAAGAAAACAGACTATTTAAAGCCTCGGTATATGCTAACGTGTTCAGCGTGTTTTGTGAATTGATTCTTCAAATTCTTGCTATATTTATAGGTGTTGATAAGCCGGTAACTATTATTTTATCAAGAATATACTTAGTGTCCATAGTCCTTTGGGTTACTATTTTTTCTAAGTATATATTTTATATTTTTAAGCCAAATGAAAATGAAGATAATTACGAAAAAAAACAGGCATTTTTCGCAAAATACTATAAAATAAGCTGTATGTGTCATAACCTATATTTGGCCATATTTTATGTACTGGCAATGTTTCTTCCTATACACTTTTATATAAATGGAAGTGAGATGTATTCTTACGGAAGTGCAGTAGAGTGTCTAAGAGCATTCCTAGCTATCTACATGGTAACTTGGCTAATTATTTCTATGTTTAATATTAGTCGTATAAAAAATATTAAGTATATTCCAATACTAGTAATTGTATTACTATTACTAGTAAATATACTATTACAAAAAATCAATCCTTCACTGCTAATAGTTTCTTTTACATTAACATTCCTTAGTTACCTGATGTACTTTACAATTGAGAATCCAGATGTAAAAATGCTTGAAGAAATGACCGTCCTAAGAGATCAAGCTGATAAAGCCAATAATGCTAAATCAGAATTTCTATCTAGTATGTCTCACGAAATAAGAACTCCTCTTAATGCAATCGTCGGATTTAGTGAAAGTCTAAAAGATGATGAATTATCTAAAGAATCTATGGAAAAAGTAGAAGACATTATAATGGCTTCTAATAACTTATTAGAAATAGTAAATGGTATTTTAGATATATCTAAGATTGAAGCTAATAAATTAGAAATAGTTGAAAAAGAATATGAAGTAGAAGAACTATGGAATGAGTTAATAATTCTTACTAAGGCCAGAATAGGA
>CAMYYH010000027.1 GCA_947303405.1 uncultured Mycoplasmatota bacterium | reverse complement strand
TGGTATATTTGTGTCAGGTATAAGTGAAAATGTTGATGTAAATTTGAATATTAATTTTAGTAATGTATTAATTATTTTGGTTGTTTACTTTGTATCTTTACTATATAAAAGAGGAGAAGAATTAGATAATTAAATAACTATTTATTGGTGAATAATGAAATACTATCATATTTTGTACGTTTGTAGATAATGTGAAGCAAATATTATTAAAAAATGACTTGGTTTTTATAACTAAGTTGTTTTTGGTTGTTAATAAGTATTGTCTTATTAATATGACTTCTTTCTTCTTTTTATTTATCGGTTTGAATGGTTAATGGGTTTATAAAATATATCTTTTAATAAAACGACTGTATTAGCTCAACTATACCAGTATAAGAATTACTTTCAAGAACCTTCATCTATACTCGTATATTGATAAAATCTTTTATTTATTTAATGTTGTAAATAATAAAAAAATTGTGTTATAATCTTAATACAAACGAAGAAGAAGACTAGTAGTATATGATTATATTAAAGAGAGTTCATAGTTGGTGGAAGTGAATATATATAGTATATGAAGAAACTTTGGAGTTATATAGTGTATTTAAGCTATATCGTTAATCGCGTTAAGATAATAAGAAGTAATTAAGGTGGTACCACGAACTATTCGTCCTTTGGGAGAATAGTTCTTTTTATTTAGAAAGGATGATTGATATGACAAATAAAGATTTAGCAAATTTGATATTCCCTAATATTACAAAGACAGTAGAAGATTATGAAAAGGAATATCCAGAGAGAGATTTACCAGAGGGGGCTAGAGTAACTAGATATGCGCCGTCTCCAACTGGATTTATGCATATTGGAAATTTCTATTCTACAGTAGTTGATTATGTAATAGCAAAACATAGTAATGGAGTATTCTATTTGCGTAATGAGGATACAGATGGTGCTAGAGAAATAGAAGGGGCTATAGAGTATATTAGACATGTAATAGAGCATTATAAGCTTTATCCAGATGAATATGAGTATAAAGATACTAAGGAGATAAAAGGTAATTATGGTCCATATATACAAAGTGAAAGAAAGGACATTTATCACGCTTTTATTAAACATTTAATTAGTGAAGGTAAAGCATATCCATGTTTCTTAACACAAGAAGAGATGGATTCGATTAGAGAAAGTCAAACTAAGGATAAGAGAAGAATAGGTATATATGGTAGATATGCTAAGTATCGTAATTTAAGCCCTGATGAAGCTGCTGAAAGAATTAAAAAGGGTGAAAACTACGTTATTAGATTAAAATCACAAGGAGATTTTAATAAGAAGTTTAAGTTCGATGATTTGGCTTTTGGTACTATGGAATTTCCAGAAAATGATATAGACGTTGTAATAATGAAATCATCAAATTTATTACCAACTTATCATTTTGCTCATTTAGTAGATGATCATTTGATGCATACTACTCATGTAGTAAGAGGACAAGAGTGGATATCAAGTGTTCCTACGCATTATGAGTTGTTTAAAACATTTGGTTTTAAAATGCCTAAGTATGTTCACACGCCATTAATACTAAAAAAAGATGGAGAAAAAATAAGAAAAATATCTAAAAGATTAGATCCGGAAGCGAGAATGACTTATTACGAAGAAAAAGGTTATCCTATATATTCAGTTATTGAGGCAATTATGACTATTGCTAATTCTAATTATGAAGCATGGAGAGAGAATAATCCGGATAAAGACTTTACTGAGTTTGATTTTTCACCTAAGAAAATGAGTGCTTCTGGAGCTTTGTTTGATCTTGATAAATTAGATAATATTTCTAAGAATTATATTTCTAAATTAAAAGCTAGTGAAGTATTTGATATGTTAGATGAATGGTCTAAAGAATATGATAAAGATTTTAATGATTTAATCAATAAGTATAAAGAATATACTACTGATATTCTTAATATTGAAAGAGAACAAAAGAAACCAAGAAAGGATTATGCCTCACTTTCAGAAATAAAAGGACAAATATGGTATATGTATGATGAACTATATGAAAATTTTGAACATGAGTTTGCTGAAGGGTTAGATAAAGAAGAGATAACTAGAGTATTAAATACTTACTTTAATGAATACTATGATGAAAAAGATGATAAAGATACTTGGTTTAATAAGATGAAGGAGATGACTGATAAACTAGGTTATTGTTCAGGTATGAAAGAGTATAAAGCTAATCCAGATAAATATAAAGGAAGCATAGCTGATATATCAAATATTATAAGAGTGGGAGTAACTAGTAAGAGTCAAACCCCTGATTTATATGTAATATTACAATTATTAGGTAAAGATAGAATAAATAAAAGAATTTCTATGATTTAGAAATTCTTTTATTATGTTATACTTGTAAATTGAATGTGTAAAAATGGTTATGATACTATTGGGTTATAATAAAGTGATAGTGTGAAATATTTAAAATATTTTTTGATATTATTAGTAATATCGTTTATAGTTTTAGCAAAAGAATGCGATGTATCAAAAATTACTATTATCTCTATGGAACAAAGTAACATAAATGGAAGTGCTTTAGAGGTTAGTGAGCCAACTTTTTGAAGGTAGAAGCATCGGTTTGAATCTGAAAATGTATGAAGTTGGGGACTCTATTACATATAAAGTGACTATTAAAAATGATAGTGATGAAGATTATATGATAGATGAAGATTCCTTTAAAACAGATTCTGAATATATAAAATATACGTTAAATAAAAAAGAGGTAGAAGACGATAAACTAACTAATGATAAGTTTGATGCCTCTAATAGTTTAAAATTATCCCTATACACTAGTGAAAAGGAACAACCATTAGATGTTATTGCTACTGATATTGTTAAAGAGTCGGTCGATCCAAAAGAGATTAAAAATTCAGTAACAAGTACATCTAGTAAAATGTTAATAAGTTTTGTTTTATTAACAACTGTTGTAATAGCTTATATATTATTAAAAAGAAAAAATAAATATACAAAATATATTATGTTTGTTTTATTGATGTCATTAATACCAACAGCATATGCTATATGTAAATGTGATATAGAAGTAGAAACGAATATAGAAATAGAAAAGAGTTTATCAGGTACTGTTTATGTATAGAATGAACGAGTTGATGCTTGTATTGGAGATAAAATAGAAATAAATAATCAAGATGTATGGTGTTTGATAAATGATCTTGGTTATAATGATTGCATGTTTGGATTAGATTATGATACGGAAGAAGAATGTAGTGATGCAATTAGTACGTATAGTGGTTATAGCTGTAAATTAGTTAAAATGTATTTTGATCCTAAACTAAGTACTTATCATAAGGAAGCATTTAAAATATGGAGACCATATTATATAAAATTAAAAGTAGAAAAAAGTATTATAAAAGAAGCGTATGTTTGTATCGAAGTTGATGATGAAACATATTGTATGAAGGGTGCCGATAGGAACGCTTATGATGATAATATACGGATTTTAAAAGCCGTTGAAAGTCATTTTCGAATTTGTTCATATGAAGATTACAATTCAGTATGTCAAGGTGGAAGCCCATTATTGCATACTATTACGTTTGCTGATCCAGCAGCAATTGTTGTCTCAACAGATAATGGAGCTGGATGTTGGGGTGGATCAGATGGAAGTATTAGAATATATGATTAAAACTGTCAACTAAAAAAGGTTGACAGTTTTGTATATATCTAATATAATATATTTGCGATTTAAAGGAGGGAAAGAAAATGGCAGTTAAATTAAGACTTAAAAGAGGGGGCGCTAAGCAAAGACCATTCTATAGAATAGTTGCAGCTGATTCTCGTAGCCCTAGAGATGGTAGATTTATTGAAATAATTGGTACTTATAATCCAATTGTTGAGAATTATGAAGTTAAAATTGATGAAGAAAAAGCTTTATATTGGTTAAATAACGGAGCGCAACCTACTGATACAGTTAGAAGTTTATTAAGTAAACAGGGAATAATGGCTAAATATGCTAATTCTAAAAAAGAGGGTAAATAATTATGGATTTAAAAGAATTTACCGAATACTTGGTAAAAGCTGTTGTTAAAGAACCTGAGATGGTTAAGGTATCACAATTTGGTGGTGAAGAGGATTGTACTATTTTAGAGGTTATTGTTCATGAGGATGATAAGGGTATCGTTGTTGGACGTGCTGGAAAAATGGTTAATTCTATTCGTACATTAGTACAAGCTAAAGCTTATATACTAGGTATGGGAAAAGTAAAGATTAATATTGATTCTTTTTAAGAGTGTGAGAACACTCTTTTGTTTTTCTTTTTTATTAGGATTTGATATAATTCTATTAGAATAGGGTTGACTGCGATGAAATTTAATCTACGTAATTGGTTTAGTAGAAGAGTTAAGGATAGAGATTATTCTGGTGTTGAAAGTTTTATGAATCAGATTAATGCGGATATTAGTTCTGATGTTAGAAGTATTTTATCTTCTTTATCTCCTCAAGAAGAAAAAGAGTTAAAAGAATTATACTTAGAAATTTCTAGGTATAGAGATAAATATAATGAAATCAATAAGATATCTTTAATTAATAATAAGTTTATTCTTGGTAGTATTGCAGTTAATGCTAGTAATTGTGTTAATCTAAGGAAAATATTTGATTTTGTTAAATGTTGGGACAATGAAACATATTTACCTAAGGGAATTGGTTTGGTTTTAAATAAGCAAATTAGCAAGGAAAGAATTACTGAATTAGAAGATATATATAAGAAGTATAATGTTAGTTTAAAAGCCGCAATTAAAGATAAGAATAATTTTTATTATATTAATAGTTTAAGATGCAAGGAAGAATTAGCTATTAGTTTTGGGGAGCCAACCAGGACATTTGCTTTAAGTATTAAGATTAAAGAAATAGATAATGGAAAAAAGATTACTAAGTATTTAATGAATTACTTAGATGAAATGTTAGTAAAGAAAGATGTAGATGGGAGAATAATAAATAAAATACTATTTTATAAAATAAGAGATATAGATAATGATTATGTTACTGATAGTGTATATTTAAAAAAAGTATTTGGGGAAGGTTTAGTAGATAGTGGAAATGTCTTGGTAGAGAGTAATACTACTAGGGAGATTAATGATATTTATGAGGCTTTAAATCTATTAAAGGCTAATGATAGACGATATAGTGGTATATTGGTTATAGAAATACCTAATATCTACTTTAATAAAGGGGGATTATTACCAGAATATCGTGATAAGGTCTTTATACATAGTGATTATCAAATGATTAATCCTAGTTATATAAAAGGATATATTGCTACGGGGATAGATAGGTGTGAATTATATACCAAAAAAGAAATACTTAATCAAGAACTAGATTTACCTGATTTAAAAGAGTAACTGTGAAGAAATATTTCATGATTTTGACATGATTATTTCTTTTTTTATTATAGTCTAACGTAAAAGATAAATGAATTAGTTACAAATAAAAAAGGCCCTTAAATAAGCGGCCCTATTTTATGGATGCTAATAATTCGTTTAGACTAACTTCTTTTAAAGATTCTATATTAATATTAGGACTTTTTTCTTCTTTAGTAATATATTCATTATCTTCTGTATATATTGATAATCTATTATCATAGCTGAAGCCAATATTATGAATGAATCCTGAGATATAGGAGTCCTCTTTGGAGATATTAAAAAGGTTATCAGCTTTTAAATTATAATATACTGTTTTTCTTTCCCTTCCTTTAGTAATAATAGATAAACCGAAAGAGTTATTATTATATTTATCTAACATTTCATATACTTCTTTATTTGAGTAGTTGAATGCATCTTTAAGAGAGTTTATAAATTCTTTATCGGTTTTTAAGGTACTAATAATAGGTTGTAATTGTTCTATATAATAAGAGTAAACAAAGTAACCTTTATCTTTATCTTTTTTCTTAGTCTTAGTAAGTATTTTGTAATTGTATGTAATACTATTAACAAGAGAGTTAAATATTTTTTTATAAGTGTTTTTATTTACTTTTGTGTTTTTATCTAAAAGATTATGATATTGACTATTATTATATATATATAATTGATTATTATTAAGATTAGAATATAAGTATATTTTGCTTTTATCTTTTAGAGTAATAGATAAGTTATATTCTTTTTGAGAAGCAATTTGATCTATATACTTGTTGATGTTTTCTTTTTCTTGTTTACCAAATCTTGCTAGTATTTTAGCAGGATTAGTATTCATAAAAGTAATTCCATACGTTATCCAACCACCTATTAAAACACATAAGGCAATTGATGCTAGGATTACTCTTAAATTCATAAATGGATCTTTTATTTTTCTCATTCTATCATCTCTATTCCCTTATTATTATAACATAAATATGATAAAATGATATGTAGAAGGGATATTTTATATCTTTTATTATAAAAAGGATTTGATAGTTGAAATGGCTATATTAAATAATAGTTTTTTTAGTTTGATAGGTTTTAAAAAAAGACCTAAATCTCCTTGGGATAAGTATTATGGTAAGAAAAATATGGTATATGAGATACCAAATATTTCTATGTATGAGTATTTATATAAGGTTCATTTAAAGTATAAAGATAACTATGCATTGGAATATTATGGAAATAAAATAACATATGAAGAGATGTTTAAAAATATAGATTTATGTGCTAATGCTTTTAGAAGTTTGGGTGTAAGACAAGGGGATATAGTAACTATTCTATCGACTAATTTAGTAGAAAGTATATATATAATTTATGCATTAAACAAATTAGGGGCTGTAGCTAATATAGTTCATCCTTTATCAGCTGAAAATGAAATAAAGGATGCGTTAAATAAATATTCTTCTTCTATGTTAGTAGCTATGGATATTTGTTGTCCTAAGATAAAGAGTTTTATTAGGGATACAGAGGTATATAAAGTAATAATAGTATCGGCAGAGGATTCGATGAATATTTTTTATAAGATTGGATATAGCTTAACTAAGGATAAAAAAATAGAAAAAGTAAACTATAAAGATGGTTTATATGTTAGTTATAAAGATTTTATTAAAAATGGACAGAATTATATTAAAGAAGAAAAAGTAGTAATAAGAAGAGATACACCAGCTTTGATATTACATAGTGGAGGGACTACGGGTACTCCTAAGGGTATAGTATTATCTAATGGTAATTTATATGCTTCTACTATTCAATCAAAGATAGCGTTATCTGATGTTAATAGTAATGATGTTATACTGGCTATAATGCCTATATTTCATGGGTTTGGATTATCTGTTTCAATAATAGATGTTTTAGTAGCGGGTGGTAAAGTAGTATTAATACCAAAGTTTGATGCGAAGGAATTTGATAAACTAATTAAGAAGTATAAACCTAGTATCTTAGTTGGTGTTCCTACTTTATTCGAGGCTTTAACAAGTAATGAGAGAATGGTTAATGTTGACTTGTCTAATTTGAAATATGTTGTATCTGGGGGGGATACACTAAATAAGACAAGGGTTGAAAAGATAAATGAATTCTTACATAGTCATGGGGCTAAAACGGTTTTAACGCAAGGGTATGGAATGACGGAAGCGGTAGCTTGTATTTCTTTTGATAGGAAGAATGATTCTCATCCAGGAACAGTAGGAATTCCTTGGCCCGGTATATATGTACAAATAGTTAAACCCGGTACTGATGAAGAAGTTCCATATGGAGAAGATGGGGAAATTTGTATAAGTGGACCAAATGTAATGTTAGGATATTACAATAATGAAAAAGAGACAAATGAAGTGTTACATATACATAAAGATGGGAATGTATGGTTACATTCAGGGGATATAGGATCAATGGATAAAGATGGTTTTATTACTTATAAACAAAGATTGAAGAGAATGATCATATCTTCAGGATATAATATATATCCGTCTCAGATAGAGGAAGTAATAGAAAGACATGAAGGGGTATTAACTTGTAGTGTAGTAGGAATTCCGCATCCATATAAGGTAGAAGTACCTAAGGCTTATATAGTATTAAAGAAAGGGTATTATGAAACAAATCAAATAAAAGAGGAAATACTATATTTATGTAAAAAGAATTTATCATATTATGCTATCCCTAAGGAGTTTGAATATAGAAAGAGTTTACCTAAGACAATGATAGGTAAGGTTGATTTTAAAAAGTTACAAGGGGAGAATAAGAATAAAAGAAGTATTAGGGTTCAAAAATAAATGATATTAGTATATAATGTATTATAGTAATGAGGTGTCTATTATGGCTAAAAAAGTTTTGATTAATGAGGATAATGAAGAGGTTAATAACAATGGGTTATTAGTGTTATTTTTAATAGTACTTACTATATTTGTTGGTAGTTTATGTTTTATAGGGGGGATTGTTTATACTAGTTATTTAGATGGTAAAAACGAGGATAAGTGTATAGATGAAATAGATAATAAAGTTATAATAGATGAAAAAAAAGTAGATAATTATGTAATCACAGATAGTAAAGTTATAAGTGATTTGAATGATAAAGTAAAAGAATTAAACATTATTGATAAAGATAATAAGATGGAGTATGTCTATAATTACTTAGAGGATAGCAAATATTATTATGTATTAATTGCTTATGGATCTTTTGAAGTGAAGGATAGTAAAAGAATAATATATACTGGTATAGATGGTAATAATATTTATAAAGAAATAGATAAAAATGATAAATTTATTCTAGATGATAGTAATTATAATGTTTTTAGTAAGTATAAAATAGTTTTTATTAAGGATGGTAATAATAGTAGTTTTAGTAGTATAGAAAGAATAGAATAGTATGAATAAGTTTAGAAAAAAAAGTATACTAATGGTAGTTCTTATTATATTGATTATAATAATATCAGGTTTATCTTTGATGAGTGCTTATAAAGTATATAGTAAGAAACATAATAAGACTATAGAAGAGATAGTTGATAATAAAGAAAATACAATTATAGATGATACTAATAGTGATAGTACTATTAGTAATACTAGGGTGTATAAGTCTTTAGATAGTAGTATAGATGTTATTAATTATTTGTATGCATCTTTAGATAATAGAATTACGGATGTGTATAAAAAAGAGGTAAATATAAGTGAAGTAGAAGATACATATAAAGTTTATAACATATTATATTATTTATATAATGAGAGACAATATGATAGTATTACGGAAGAAGAATATAATAGGTTGTTTCCTGGTTTATATATAGAGGAAATAAAGAATTATTATGGTAGTATTACGTATGATGATGCAAATACATTGTATAAAAGAATATATAATAAAGATATAGAAACTGGTATAGATTATAGTATTGAGGGGTATTGTCCATCATTTAAGTTTGATAATAATAAGTATTACTTTGGTATACAAGATTGTAAAAATGATAATGTTAAATTAGTTAATTATAATTATAAGTATGTAGTGACTGATGAAAGTGCAGATGTATATGTATCTTTAGGAGTATTGGAAAATAATACTAATTTTAAAGTGTATAAATATGATCAATATAGTGGCATAGTTTTTCAAGAAAGTGAAACAGATATATTATTTAATATAGATCAGAATAATTATAATGAGTATACAAAGTATATAGTTCATTTTATTAATACTAATGGCGAATATTATATAAGTAGTATAAGAAAGGTTGCTGAGTAGTATGGAAGAGAAAAGTAATAGGAATATAGTAATAATATTATTATGTGTATGTGTTCTAAGTTTATTAATGGGTATATTTGCTAATTATAGGCTTATAGTCATAAATAAAGAGAATCAAAAACAAAAAGAACAAGTAAAAAGTAACAAAAAAGAAAAGGTAATAGAAAAGAAAGATAACCAAGAAGATAATAATAAGAAGCGGGCTGATTTGATTATTAGTGTTTTGAATTATCAAAATTCTCCTGCTGGTAGTATATATCCTAATTATTACGAAAAGCAAATGAGTATAGATGGTTTTTCTGATGGTGAAAAGATGACATTTATTATATTCAATCTTTTTAAAGATGGTAGATTTGAAGATCAATCATATTACGTAGATTCTGATGAGGCTTCAGTAAGATATCCAAATGCATATAATAATGGTTGTGTTCCTGAGGATATATATACTGTGTTGAAATATGATGAATTTGAAAAATCATATGAAAATGTTTTTGGAGCTAAACCAGATGTTAAGCAATTTGATAATGAAATTTTTAAATATGTAGAAGAATATAATTTGTTTTTCTCTAGAGGTATGTGTGGTACAAGTTCTAGTGGATTTGAGTCTTATACTTATAAATATGATGAGGATAGCGAATATTATTATGCTTATGTTACTGTATTATATACTTATCTTGATGGGGTGTATAAAGATAGTGAAAATAAGGAATTTGTAAAAAAATATAGTGATTATAAAGAACTTGAAGAAATGGTAAAGAATAATAATGGGGAATTATATAATTATAGATTTGTGTTTGATAAAAAAGGAGATACTTTTTACTTTAATAGAGTAGAAAGAGTAAATTAAAAGGACATATGTCCTTTTTTGGTGTATAATATTTTTTGAAAGAGGGATTGTTTATGAAAAATATACCTATAACATTATTAACAGGGTATTTAGGTAGTGGAAAGACAACATTACTTAATTATATATTAAATAATAAAGAGGGTAAGAAGTTTGCTGTAATAGTAAATGATATTGGTGAAGTAAATATTGATGAAAAGTTAATAGAGAAAGACGGAATTGTATCAAGTAAAGAACAAAGTTTGGTTCCATTACAAAATGGTTGTATTTGTTGTACTTTAAGAGGAGATTTGATTGAGCAAATTAACGATATTATTGATAAAAAGAAATTTGATTATATAGTAATAGAAGCTTCTGGAATATGTGAACCTATTCCGATAGCGCAAACTATTGTAGCTATGCAAGATGCTTATAGACAATATAAAATGCCAGAATTATGTCATTTAGATTCAATTGTATCAGTTGTAGATGCGAAAAGAATGGCTGATGAATTTGCTAGTGGTAGTGATTTATTAAATGATAAATTAGAAGAAGACGATATAGAAAATCTAATTATTCAACAAGTAGAGTTTTGTGATGTAATAATACTTAATAAAGTAGATGAGGTAAGTGAAGAAGAATTAAAATCTGTAAGAGACGTTATTAAAGCTTTGAATCCTAAAGCAAAAATAATAGAAACTAATTATTCTAAAGTAGATTTAGATGAAATATTAGATACTAAGAGTTTTGAGTTTGAAAAAGCGGCTACTAGTGCTGGATGGTTTGAGGCTTTAGAAGGGAATCATGATGAGGAAGATGAAGAGCATGAAGAACATCACGAACATCATCATCATGATGAAGGTGAAGTGGAAGAATATGGTATAAGTACTTTTGTATATAAGAGAAGAGAACCAATGGATAGAAAGAAGTTCTATGAATATATTGGTAAACCATGGCCTAAAAAGATAATAAGAGTAAAGGGGTTAACATATTTTGCCGATGATAAGGATATGTCTTATATGTTTGAGCAAGCAGGTAGTTTGAAAAATATAGTTGAAGCTGGTCCTTGGTTAGCTACGGCAGAAGAAAAAGTTCAAAAAGAGATACTGGAAGCTAATCCAGATTTAAAGAAAGAGTGGGATTCTTTCTATAAAGATCGAATAGTTAAATTAGTGTTTATTGGTAAAGGAATAGATAAAGAAGAAATTTGTAAAGAACTAGACAAAATCTAGTTCTTTTTGCTTAAACATGATAAAATAGAAGAGGAAGGTAGAGAGAGGAATGATTATTACATATACTGGGCCAATGCATAGTGGCAAAAGTGAAAAATTGATGGAATGTTATGATAAGATTTATAACAAAAAAAATATATTAGTATTCAAACCTAGTATTGATGTTAGAGATTATGGTGTGATTAAATGCAAGGGGAGAAGAAAAAAAATAAATGCTATAGTAATTGATAAGTTTGAAGAAATATTGGATTATGTTAATGAAGATATAACAAATATTTTTATTGATGAAGTACAGTTTATGCAAGGGGATATAAAGGTTTTATTAAAACTATCAATTATGGATGATATAGATATATATTGTGCAGGATTAAATACAACGGGAGAACAGGAACCGTTTGGGGTAATGCCTGGCGTAATGGCAATAAGCGATAAAGTGATTAATGTTTATTCTTCGTGTAATAGGTGTGGAAGAAAAGCTACATATACCTACTATGAAGGAGTAAAAGGAGAAATATTGGTAGGAGATAAAGGATATTTATCCCTATGTAGAAAGTGTTTAAAGAAAGCCCTAATAAATAGAGGAGATAATAGATTAGAGATTAGGAGATGAAGTGGTGGAGAAGTATAAAAATACAATGATACCACTAGGTAGTTTTGTAGAACTTAAAAGTGGTAACAAAGCAATGATAATTGGATATGCGGTAGAGAATAAGAGTGATAAGAAGAGATATGATTATTTAGCTTGTGGTATTTCGTTTGGGTTTGCTGCTGGGGTAAAATTGTTTAATTATGATGATGTAAAAAAAGTAATATTTAATGGGTATAGTAATGATCCATTAATAGATATTTATAATAAAAAAATGAGAGAGGAATTAAATAATGGATAGGTGAAACCTATTATTAATTATTCCTTTGTTTGTGAGAGGTGGTAAGAAAAATGGATATTGTTCCGAAAGAAGTAAATGGACAAGACGGTTTGGAGAGGTCCGGTGAAATTAAATATGAAAAAGTGACTCCTAAAGCTCAACTTGACGCAATTAGGGTTGCGCTTGAACGGTATGGTATTGGACTAGCATTAGTGGCTTTTGCTGGTGTGGGATTGCCGACGGTTGAATTGTTTATGACTGGTGACCCGAGTTATTATTATTCGGCTGTTTCCGTTGTTGCTGATTCGATTACTGTGGGTGGGTTAATACAATTAGCGGTGACGCTAAAACGTTATAAGGATTTTGAAAAAAGTATTACTGATGAAGGTATGGACCTATGATTAGAGTTATTTATCCTAAGGGAAGTATTATTAGTATATTTGATGATAATAAGCGGTATTGTATTGTAGATATTACCAAAGATGGATACGATTTGGTTATTTATCCTTTTGGCGTTCTTGGCTTTGAGGGTGATTATAAACATGTTGATTTTGAAATGGTTGATAAAATACTATTTTGGGGGTATATGGGAAAAGAGTATGAGAAACGAGTTACTGATTTATATAGGGAAGAGTTATTAGGTGAGACATATGACCAGTAGTCAAATAGCTGCGGAATATAATGAACAAAAAGGTTATTATTATGCCTTGGACGACATAAGACAAGCTTTGGTAGCGATTTCAGGCGCGATGGAAGCTGCTAATTATATGTTTGATGTCTCTGGAAAAGATATGACCAAGATTGTTGACGCTGTTATGTATGCAACGATTGTTTTAGATAGTTTTGAACCGTATAAAAAGTTGTTGAAGGATTGTTTAACCCTTGTTAAAAGGGCGCAAATAGATGCTGATACTTACCAAAAGGCTGCCGATGGAGCGTTGAAAAGGGTGGAGGCTGATATGGAAATGGTTCATGATTATATGGCTTATTTAGATATGAAAAGGCAAGAGTTTGCAGAGGCTGAAGCAAATGATGAACCATATCCCAGTTTCAGTTATGATGATGAACTAATATTTAAAGGCGCCTTTTTGACCATGTAGATAGCTGATATTTTAATATTAGATAATTTTACAAAAATAGTTGATTGGAGGTAGATAATATGGCTGAGATTGATATTAATGTAGATCAGTGTAATTTGATTTATTCGGATGGTATACCTTATTTTAGGTCTGCAATAAACAAATTTGGAGAGGGTGCTAATGAAGCTGGGACATCTCTGAGATTTTTTAATTATCCAGGAATTGAACATTATCTACCCCAAGCTGCCAAGATGGCTGCAAGAATAGTTACATTTGATTTAGATGGCGAGGGGTTAATTAGAGGAGAACAAACATTTTCCAAAAAGCTTGCGCAAATGCTTTGTTATTTGGCAAGTATAGATAGCACTTTGAATTTGGATGATTATTCGGATTTGGCTTATGAAATTGGGAAGGTGAAAGAGCTTGGTATAGATTTCAGTAATTTTGATGAGTTTGATGATTTTAATCTTCCTTGGTTTACACTTTGGCTTGAGTATTATGATATGGCTGCAAGTGAAAGAGTAAAAAATCTTGGGGAATTCATGAAAAATGGTGGGGAAATAACTGTTGATGAATTGAAAAACAAATTACAATTGGCTGGGTATAGTGAAGATGAGATAGCCAGAATATTGGAGTCTCTTCCTGTTTCGGAGGATGGAAAACGTGTAAAGTTAACCGCCGGCGGCATTGCTTTGATTTCCTTTGGTCTATCTATCATGATTTCTAATCAAAAAGACATTGCAAATGCTTTTGCTGGTCATCTTGGAGATCAATTCTTTAATTTTACTGATAAGCCAGCTTGGCTTCTTAACGGGCCAATGGTAAAACTATTTGAAGCAATGGGGCATGATTCTTTGTTTGGTGGAGCGTGTGCAGCATTTATTATTGGAACAGTATTGTCTTTTAGTGATGGCGGGTTTAGCTTTGAAACTTGGCTAGAAGAGGCCGCCTCTGCTATGATTGGAACTATTACGAGTAATCTTGTTGTTGCTGCGGCTGCTGGTGGTGCTGCGGTAGGTATTGGAACTATTCTTGGCGCGGCTGTTATAGGTGTTGGTGTAACGTTTATAACATCCAAGATATTCGAGGGTATATTTAATATGCCTGGTGGTATTCCTAGGGAGTTTGAACATTTAACAGAAGAACAAAAGAAACAGATTATTTATCAACAAACCGGATTAGATATAGATAGATTAGAATGCCTAGCTACTCTTTATAAAAGTGGGGTTATAGATGATGAACAGTTTACGGATTTGTTCGATGTATGTAGGAATGCTGACGATATGATTAAGAGTACTGATTGTGATGACCCACTTGTAGTTGCTTTCTTTATTTATTCAAGTGATCCGGATGCATTTGATAATGCCGATTCAATTTGGGTTAATGGTATATTGCAGCGTGGGTTGTCGATGTTTCAAAATGTCGATGTTGCAGAAGTTGAAAGATATATTGAAATGTTTATGGGATCTTAGTGGGTGTTTGGAGGTATAATGGTGAATAGTTTTGTTTATCCGCTTGGCAGTGTTGTGTTAGCGCAGGCCCCTGATAATAAAGAGGTAAAAGTGTTAATATCTGCGTATGGAATAAAAGATAAAAATGGAAATAGGTATAAATATGCCGGTTTTGAAATACCTGTTGGATATAATCCGGATAGAATAATGTTTTTGAATGATGATAATGTTATTTGTCCTTTATTCATTGGGTATATAGGTGATGAAAACAAAAAAACAAGAAGAGAAGTATCTAAACATTACGATAAGTATGTATTCCCTCTTTTACCAATAGGCAGTATTGTTGAAATCGCTGACGGCAAGATGGTGATGATAACCGGTTTATGCTCTATTGATTTAATTAGTGACAAATTGTTTGATTATGTTGCTGAGGATTTAAATAATAGACTAGTTTATAATTTTAGTAGAGATGAAATAGTGGATATTATTTTTGTTGGTTTTTCTGATCAAAAGTTTTTGGCGTATCGAAGCTTTCTGGAAGATTTTTATAAGGAACAAGGCAACAAAGAAAGTATTTATAAAGCAATTAGAGATTATATATTGGAAGATGGTGAATAAATGGAAAATGGTCTTTGTGTTGGATTGATAGTAGATGTTGGTGGAAAAGAGGGGCTTGTTCTTTCGACTCCTGTTTATGAAGAAAAACAATTTGCAATAGTTAAGTTAGGGGGAGGGCCAAAGGGACCTTTGCTTAAGGTTTATAATGTAGTAACTGATAATGGAGAACTTTTTTTTGGTGAGGAGAAAAGTGATGAGATTATAGCAAGGGTATTGGCTGATTTTGCTATTGAAGTTTACGAAGAAAACAACGCCGAAAGTGTATAATATAGTGTAAATGTGTATAACTATAGTGTAGGCTATGGTATAATATAATTAATATAAGATAGATTTATGGGGGTTAATGTAACAGACCCAATGGACGGAGGAAACGTTCATCGTCTTTCCGATCCTGCGGAATTATTGGGTTGTAGTAATTTTATAATTGATAGGTCAGAAATGTGGGGAACTGCTGTTGCCAATATTTATACTACAATTTCGGAATTAAAGGGGAGTTGGGCTGGTTCTTTTTGTAAGGACACCATTGAGCCTGTTGAAGAAATTCAAACTGACTTTATTGAATTTGGGAATGCTCTTAGTCAATTAGCCGCAACTTTAGGAACAGCTGCAAACATGTATAAGAAATTAGAAGAAGGAGATATTGGTGGGTCAGTTCAAGAAGTTGATGCGGTAATATCTTCAGTAACAGATGTTGGTAATACCAATACAGGTGAGATTACTTTTGATCCTGATCAATGTAAACAAAAGTCTTCATTGATAAATGATTCGGCGGACAAAATATTTGGCATCATTGATGATCTTAGTGGAGAGATAAATCATATTAATAGCATTTATTATTCTTAAAATGGTGCTTAGTTAGTAGATAAGGTACAACATATGGTTGATGTTGCTCCAGATTATGAACAAACAATTAGAAAGTTTGCAAGTTATTTGGTCGATGTAGTTGCTGTTGGATATGAAAAGATTAACACTTATCTTGATACTTCAGGTAATCAATAAAAGATGTTTACATCTTTTTTTTGTAAATATATTTAATGATAAAGAATTAGTATATATGATATAATTCATTATGAAATAGAGATGATAGGATGAAAAAGAGTTCTTTTGTTGAAGGAACATTAATTGCTACTG
>CAMYYH010000026.1 GCA_947303405.1 uncultured Mycoplasmatota bacterium | reverse complement strand
ATTTCCGAATAAACATTGATCCGACTATACCCAAAGTATTATATGGAGATAATTCCCGTTTAAAACAAGTAATACTTAATATACTTACTAATGCTGCCAAATATACTAAAGAAGGCTTTGTAGATTTTCGCGTTTCTAGCGTTATAAAAAATGACAAAGTTAAATTAATTATTGCTGTAGAAGATTCTGGTATAGGTATAAAGGAAGAAAGCTTGCCAAGGTTATTCTCTAAGTTTGATAGACTAAGTGTTGAAAAGAGTATAACTATTGAAGGTACTGGTTTAGGGTTAGCTATAACTAAAAAACTAGTTGAACTAATGGGTGGTAAAATAGTAGTTCAATCTATCTATGGTAAAGGTTCAAAGTTTACTATTATAGTAGATCAAAAAATAGTATCTAATGAAGTACAACATCAAAAAGAAACTATTGAATCTAACTCTAAAGTAATAGATATAAAAGGTTCTAAAATATTACTAGTAGATGATAATGAGTTAAATATTAAAGTGGCAAGTACATTACTTAAGAAGTACGAATTAGATATTGATTTTTGTACCAGCGGTTTTGCTTGTCTCGAAAAAATAAACAATGGTAATCAATATGATCTAATCTTATTAGATGATATGATGCCTAAAATGAGTGGTAAAGAAACTCTCGCTAAATTAAAACAAATAAGCAACTTCAATATACCTGTTATAGCTTTAACAGCTAACGCAATTGAAGGTATGAAAGAAGAATACTTAAAACTAGGTTTTAATGACTACTTATCAAAACCTATGGAAAAGAAAGAGGTAGAAAGAGTACTACGAACTTATCTAGCTAATAAGAATATTACTAGTACTAACACGGTTAATAGTACCAGTACTACTAGTATAATACCTAGTACTATTAGTGATAATACAAGTGCTATAAAACCTCCAGCTCCTATAGAACAGCCAAAAGAAGAAATAGAACTTCCTTCTTTAAAAGAAGAAGCCCAAAATAATAGCCCTAAACCAGAGGTTACTAAACATAATTGTAACGTTTTAGTAGTAGATGATAACGAACTAAACCTAAAAGTTGCAACTAAAGCTTTAGAAAAATACGTAAATAAAATAGATACCGCTAATAGCGGTAGCGAATGTCTAACCAAAGTAATAGAAAATAATGATTATGATTTAATACTTATGGATGATATGATGCCGGAAATGGATGGACCAACTACCCTAGATAATCTAAGAGAAATAGATGGCTTCAATGTGCCAGTAATCTTATTAACGGCCTCAGAAATGGACAATACTATTGAGAAGAAAATAGATGATCATAAGTTCTCTGGTTATTTAGCTAAACCAATTGAAAAGAACGAATTAATAAAAATATTAACTAAATACTCAAAATAGTATATAATATTTATAGAAGGTAGGTATTTTATGAAAAGTATAGAATATTTAAAAAACTTTGGTGCTGATATAGAATCTAGTTTAGAACTATTTGGTGACGAAGAAACATATAATGAAACTCTAAGAGAATTTCAAAGGGGAATAGATGGTAAACTAGCTGAAATAGATAAATACTACAATCAAGCAGATATGCCTAATTATGCTATTTTAGTTCATTCTTTAAAAAGCGATTGTAAATACTTCGGGTTTAAAACCCTAGCTGATATAGCTTATGAGCATGAAATGGCATCTAAAGAAGCTAATATTAACTTCGTTAGAACTAATTATGATAAATTAGTTAATGAGGCTCATAAAGTAAGAAAAATTGTTAATGATTACTTTGATGATAGTATCCCGGATATATCTAATGGTTCTGCTCCAGTAGGAACCCCAGAAGTAATAGAGGATAAGAAAGAAGATATAATCTTAGTAGCCGATGATTCAGAAGTAATTAGAATATTTGTTAAAAAGATATTTGATGAACAATACGAATTAGCTTTTGCTACGAATGGAGATGAGGCCCTAACTATAATAGCTGAGCATCAGAATGACGATAGAATCAAAGCTATATTATTAGACCTTAATATGCCAGTTAAAGATGGCTTTGCTGTCCTAGATTATTTAAAAGATAATGGTCTACTAGGTAAAATGCCAGTAACTATTGTATCTGGAGATTCTTCTAAAGAAGCTATAGATAAAGCGTTTACTTATAACATAGTAGATATGCTGTCTAAACCATTTAATGAAGAAAAAATAAAAGAAGCAGTAGAAAAGACAATTGGATCAAAAGTATAACACAAGAGAAATCTTGTGTTTTTTCAGTTGTCGCATTTTTTGCACCAACTGAAATATTCCTATTCTTAAAATAATAAATATATAATATAATAATAAAGAGAGTAGGAGATAAGATGAAAACATATATGTTCTTAAACTTAGTATTATTCTATATATCTCTAGGCTTTTTAGTAGAAAAAGCCGGCTATAAAATGATATACGGATATATTCCAATATTAAATATATATTATCTAAGTAAAACAATAAAGACTAATATAATAATCTTTATTGTTCTAATATTAGGTATATTATTATTACCTTTTAAAAACTTATTATTAACTATAACATATATTTATATGCCTTTTATTATATCTTATTACTTTGGTTTAAATGCTTTAACAGCTATATTTACACTTATTATTCCTTTTATCGGATATCCTTATATGGCTTTAAGAGGTAGTTATAATGATGGCGTTCGTTAAACATAATCTAAAACTTTCTCTAGTATTATTAGTAATATCTCTTCTTATTTATAACTTCTTTACTAGAGAGACAACTTTAGAAGTAAAAGACAAATCTAATAATCATTATGTTAATGATATATATCTAAGTAATGATTATATATACAATCAATTAGATGATCAAGATAAACAAGCTTACGACTATTATTTTAATATAGTTAAAAAAGCACCTATTTCCAAAAAGGTAACCTTTTCGGATTTAGGATGTAGTGAGGCAGAAGAATGCTATTCTCTTTTATTGTACATACACGACGCTATATCGGTTGAGCATCCAGAATTAATCAACTATGCAACCTTTAGTGGCTCTATTCAAGGTGATGAGATTAAACTATTATTTACTAATGCAAGTCCTCTAAAATTCGCTTCGGAAATAGGTTTACTAAGAATAGAAAGAATAATAGATTCTATAAAAAAGAAGACTGCCAATATGACTGATGGCGAAAAGGTTTTGTATGTATATGAATGGATAGGAGACCATGCTACCTACGATCATTTATTTACCTTCGCTTCAAAGAATCAATCCGTTTTTAATGTCTTTATAAATCATAACGCCGTATGTGCTGGTTTTTCAAAGACAGCTACAATAATATTCCAAAATATCGGTATAGAAGCTTATTCGGTAACTGGTCATATGAATCCTAATGATTCCGTAGGTCATATGTGGAATATAATTAAAATAAATGATAAATACTATAACTTTGATTCTACTTGGGCAGCAAGTCGTAATAAAAAGGATGCCGAAGATTACTACTTTGGTTTAATACCTTTAGAGATGTCAGATTATCAATTAGATCATCCCGGTTGGTATCCAGAGGTCGTAAATGAATCCATTCCTGGAGTATTAAGCTAAAAAAAGCCTTATTCAAGGATTTAATTCTTATTTAAAAGTATAAGAATACTTTTTACAATATCTTTTATTTGTCTATATTTTTCACTTGCATTAAGTATATTCTCTTCACTAATCATATCTAAATCACTATTGTTAAACAAATTACTAATAGATTCTATATATCCATTATCTACTTCATTATCAAGTAAAGCTAAGAAATTAGAGGTATTCTTAACTAGTTCCTTATTTCTTTTCTTATAGTGGTTATAAATAGGTCTAATAAGATTAGTATTAACCTGATTAATATAACATTTATAAGTTTTACTATCAATAGTACTTATTTCTTCAAAATAAGTTATATTATTTAATCTAACAACTTTAAATAATAACTTAATAATATCTTCTACTTGTAAGACATTGATTGCTTCTCGAAGGGTGTCCTTATTTATATCTTTATTATTATACAAATAATTAATCTCATTCAAAATATATTCTATTGAGGTTAATAAATTTAACTTCTTATTTATAAGTATATTATCTTTATTATTCATTAAAACTTTGTTTACTTTGTTACTATATTCAAATGATATGTCATCTACAAACGCTATAATATCCATATCTTTATAATACTTAATCATAGCTATAATAATTATATTTTTAATATTATTAAGAGCCTCATTGCTACTTCTTAATTTCAAAAAATTAGTAATTTGCGCTTTCGACAACATAGCAATTCCTCCCTTTGATGGTTGTATACTATCACCTAGAATAAAAAACGTCAAATTTATCCAAATAAGGTAATACTAGTATATTTTTATGTATATTAATAGTATAATTATGTAAAGGTGATAACTATGAGATTAATCGTTTCGGCGGGGGGATCGGGTGGTCATATATACCCAGCTCTTTCAATTATTAATAAGTTTAAAGAAAAGGAAAAAGACCTAGAAATATTATACATCGGGACCCATAACCGCATGGAAAAAGAACTTATTCCTAAGCGAGGAATAAGATATGAAGAGATAGAAATATATGGGTTCTCTAAAAGAGATATTAAACTAGATATAAAGAACGTATTTTGTATTCGAAAAGCAATTAAAAAATGTATGGATATTATGAAAGATTTTAAACCAGATTTAGTATTAGGCATAGGAGGATATGTAACATTTCCTGTTGTAGTTGCAGCCCATAAACTGGGTATAAAAATATTCTTACACGAACAAAATTGTCTTCCAGGAAAAACTAACCAATACCTACAAAAATATGCTAACTTAATAGCCATCTCATTTAAGGAATCGGCATCATATTTTAAAAAGTGTCCTGGCGAGGTCTTCTTCTCAGGGAACCCCTGTGGAGAAAATGCTTTAAAGATAGAACCAATGGATAAAAAAGATTTGGGTTTAGACCCCAATAAAAAACTTATCATTGTAGTGGCTGGTTCGCAAGGTTCGGTTACAGTTAATGCTAAGATGCAAGAATTTTTATACAATTGTAAAGATAAAGAATATGAAGTCTTATATCTAACTGGTCAAGCTCATTACGATGAATTCATTAAAGATAAAGAGTTTCCTAAAAATGTTAAGATATTGCCATTCTTAGACAACTTAGCTGCTTTACTGAAAAACACCGATTTACTTATTACTAGAGCTGGAGCTTCTACCATGAGTGAGGTCTTATCTTTAGGTCTTCCTTCTATATTTATTCCATCTCCATATGTGGCGAATAATCATCAGTATTACAATGCCCTAGAGATAAAGAATAATAATGCTGGAGAACTAATTGTTGAAAAAGAATTGACAAGTGAGCTATTAGATAATACGATTAACAAAATATTATATGATACTAAAGTATATAATGAAATTAAAAAGAATTTAAAAAGGATGAGCGTCGATAATAGCAGCAATATTATATATAATAAGATAAAGGATTTGATAAAATGATAGAAAAATTAAAAAAACACGCGGATGTTTTAGAAAATGTAGCTCTTAATAAATATAATACGTATCATATAGGTGGCCTTACTAGATACCTAGTATCACCACTATCTATAAATGATCTAGTAGAAGTAATTAAAATACTAGACGAGAACAAAGTACCTTACTTTGTCCTTGGTAATGGATCAAACGTAGTTTTATCTAGCAAAAAGTATGAGGGAGCAATTATTAGACTTAATAATCTAAATGGTATTGCTATTCATCCCGAGATGAATATGGCATATGCTGAAGCTGGAGCTATGTATCCTAAGTTAGTAAACGAAACTATCGAAAGGGGACTAACCGGCTTAGAATTTGCTGGTGGTATACCTGGTACTATTGGTGGATCTATATTAAATAACGCCGGGGCATATAATGCCTGTACAATGGATTATGTTCGTTCAGTTTCAGTATTAAATAAAGAAACATATGAAATTGAAGAACTAGAAAATGCTGACATTAGTTATACTTATCGTAGTACAATGTTTAAAGAAGAAAGAAAATATATTATCTTATCAGCTAAATTTTTCTTAAAACAAGGTTCTAAAGAAAGTTCCTTAGAAATACTAGCTGATCGTCAAAGAAGAAGATTAGAGTCGCAACCATTAGAGTATCCTTCTGCGGGTTCTGTTTTCCGTAATCCCGAAGGGGACGCTGCTTGGCGTCTAATCGATTCTTGCCATTTGAAGGGCACAAGGATAGGTGGAGCCGAAGTGTCAGAAAAACACGCTAATTTTATAATTAACGTTGATAACGCAACTAGTGATGATGTCTATGAACTAATTAATTTAGTCCATGACACTGTCCTAGAAAAAACCACAGTAGATTTAATAATTGAACAAGAATTTATAGGTTGGGATTAAAATGTCTAAAAAAAAGAAAAAGAAGAAAAAAATAAGATTAAATTATAAAGGAATATTTAAATTATTAATATTCATTCTTTTTCTTGTTCTAATCATTAACTATTTTATAAATTTAAGAATAAAAAATATCTATATACTAGGTAATAACACTATCAAAGATGTGGAAATAATAGAGGCAGCTAATATTAAAGATTATCCCAATATAATAAAATTAGATATTAGTAAAATAAAAAAAAGTATCTTAGAAATACCTTTGATATCAGAAGTTAAAATAAAAAGAAACATATTTGGTAAAATAACTATTACTATTAAAGAAGAAAATGTATTATTCTATTATAATTATGAAGGCCAATATATAACTTCTAATGGTAATAGGGTAGATAATAACTCTAATTATATAGGGTGTCCCACCCTGATAAATGAAACCCCTAGTGATATTATAGATAAACTAGTGAAAGGGTTTAATAAAGTAGATATTAATATTATACATATGATTAATACTATTGAGTATAATCCCTATAAAGACAGCGAAGGTAATATTATCGATGAGACTAGATTCAAACTAGTTATGAATGATGATAATACAGTTATGATAGATACTGTTAATATTAGAAAACTTAATAATTATTACGATATATATATATCATTAAATATGAGTGAGATAAAAGGTTTATTATATCTAGATACTATTACCGATGATAATATTCTCTTTGAGAGCTATACATCGATCGAAGAGACCAGAAGAGCTCAAGAAGAAGCTAAAAATAACGAGAATTCTTCAGAAGGTGAATAATATGAACTATCAAAAAGAAATGGAAAAGATAATCCAAGAAGAACAAACTAATGGTAATATACCTAATATACTATTACATAGTTGTTGTGCTCCTTGTTCTACTCATGTTATTAGTACTTTAAGTCCTTACTTTAACATAACAATTCTCTATTATAATCCTAATATTGAACCATATGAAGAGTATGAAAAAAGAAAAAAAGAAGAGATAAGATTTATTAAAGACTATGTAAGTCCTAATAGTCTTGACATTGTTGATTGTGATTATGATAACGATAAATATCATGACCTGGTAAAAGGCTTAGAATCATGTCCTGAAGGTGGTAATAGATGCTTTAAATGCTACGAACTAAGATTAGAATATACAGCAAGTAAAGCAAAAGAATTAAAGTATGACTACTTTGGAACTACTTTAACCGTATCACCTTATAAGAATAGTAATAAACTAAACGAAATAGGAGATAGCTTAGCCAAGAAGTATAATATTAAGTACTTATATTCTGATTTTAAAAAGAATAACGGCTACAAACATAGTATAGAACTCTCTAAAGAGTATAATCTATATCGTCAGAATTATTGTGGTTGTATATACTCCAAAATTGAACATGATAAGAAAGTGAAAAATAAATATGAAAAAGAAACGTAAAAAAATTCTAATAGCATTACTAGGTATACTACTAATCGGTGGTATTATATATGCGTTTGGAAAGAAAGAAATATTTTATGGGAGATTTGATTTTACTTTTGGTAGTAGAGGGGTAATAATATACGATAATGGTAGAGTGTATGAAGATTTTGAGTTAGAAGAGCCTAATCATAAAGAGAAATATAAGTATTTTAAAACATTATCTTTTAAAGAACTAAAAGAACTAAAACAAAAATTAAAAACAACAGACAAAGACGAAGAATTAAAATTATATGTCATAAGATTAATATATGGTGTCGATGAATTTGATGATTTGGGAAACTACAAAGATAAAGACCAGTAATAACTGGTCTTTAATTATTTAACTTTTCATAGAAATTCTTTAAATATTCATTATATGCCAAGTATTCATATCCATCTCTTTTATTTTTCTTATACTTAGTTCCCATTTTCTTACATATTCTTTCTATAAGATAATCGGTAAAATAAGGATTACGTACTAATAAAGGACCAATTAAATAAGTCCCATAGAAATTATTATAATATACTCCATCATATTTATTATTATCATAATCATATCCAAAACCATCTATTACTTTAAACAATGGACTAATATTTCTATCTGTAACAGAACCATACGTATTATTATTAATACTATCTATCTCTGAAGACTTATTTACAAAGCCAATAATAGAATGGGGGACTAATTCAGTCTTATAATACTGTTCTCCAACCGTTCTATAATCTACTTCCACATCACTGATAGTAACTGAATAAGGAAATATCTCTAACCCTTTATATGTTTTAGCCTCATTAAATATTTCACATCCAAATAATTCTATTGCATTACCTGTTACTAAAACAAATTTTCCACTATCTATTATATCTTTAAATTCTTTCTTATACTTAGTTATATCTTTTAAGACGATTAACTGATTATTTAATGTCCCGCAACCAATATAATAAAAATCATAACTAGTATCAATTTTATCTCCTATAGTAATATAGTCTATTACTACATCTAAATCTTGTTCTTTAAGTTCTTTTTCTAAATATCTAATATTACCATTTTCACCATATAAATTCATTAAATCATAATATAAATAGGCAATCTTAAAC
The DNA here is from genome assembly GCA_947303405.1 of uncultured Mycoplasmatota bacterium. Taxonomy (GTDB): domain Bacteria; phylum Bacillota_I; class Bacilli_A; order RF39; family UBA660; genus Coprovivens. The sequence goes on along the minus strand of CAMYYH010000026.1, from coordinate 8,038 downwards.
TTTTTCATTTTCTTCCTCCTCAACAAGATTAAGTATGTTACTAGTCATATCAAAACATACCATAGTATATAAATCACCCTTAGTATCTTTAATAACATCTAGTAATTTATGAAAATCATGTACTAATACCATCTTATTATTACCTATGCCAGCGAATTCTAATCTTGTAGCTACATCATATCTAAATCTACCTATAACTATTATCTTATCTATATCCTTATCATTTAACATTTCAAAATTAACATCCCATAGCCAAGATAAATCATTAAACTTATATCTTCTTGATACGTTATCAAAACCTAATATAACAGTCTTAGTACCATTTCTTGAAGTAATATATTTCATAGACTGATAATAAGATAAATTGTTCTCATTCTTACTTTCTAACATTGTAAGTTTTCTACCATCTAATATTAGTTCTTTCCCTCTTTTAGATTCTCTCTTATCCTTATTAATAGCAGTTATTATTACTTCCTCACTAATACCTATTTCTCTACATAATCCATATGCAGCTACTGTATAATAAGCGGCATATATTACATCCTTATTTAGATATAAATCCTTCCCATTAACATCAATATAATGTTTATCATAATTAATCTCTTTAACCTCGTAATCGACATTTCCTCTCTTGAAATCGCACTTAGGACACTCGTAATTACCAATATGTCCATAGTGATAATAATTATATTTAATCTTACTATTACATATTGGACAATATGCAAAATCTGGATATATATTCTCAAATCTTGTATAAGAATCATCATTCTTATCTATTCCATAGGTAACTATTTCGTTTTTTCTTGTAAATTTCAAACTATTTACCATTGGATCATCAGCGTTAATTAGTAATTTAGTCTCATTACCAAGAGAATCGACTATATCTTGAAATACTAAATCTGGATAACCGTTTCTTGAAGGCTGGTCTCTTGTAATATTTGTAATAATCATATGAGTAGGTTTATTCTTCTTAAATATAAGTTTTAAATGTCTTTCATCACATTCTAACAACAATACATCATGTAAGAAATTTCCTTTATTATCACAATTGTTAAGTATTAAAGTAACTGCTGCCAGCACTCCATTAGAACCACTCTTATTATAACAAACATCATATCCCGCATCTGTTAGTATATGATTAATTAAATCAGTAGTAGAACCTTTGCCAGAACTACCTGTGACGGCAATTACATACTTAGGATACTTTACCTTATCCAAAACGTCTTCTTGTTTTAAAAAATCATATAGAACATGTCCTGGATAAACAGAACCATTTTTTCCAAATAGTTTGCACACTTTAGTAACCAATTTATTTATTCTAACTGAATTACCAATTTTCATTCTTATCACCTAAGAAAATTATATCAAATAATTGTAAAAGATGATTAAAAAAAGGAAAAATAGTGTATAATGAGAATAGGTGAACATAAGTGAAAAAAATACTGGTAATTTTATCTTTTATTCCTTGGCTCCTATTCTTCTATAGTGAAACTAAGGCCAATATAGTATTAATAGATAATAGAAAAGACTCTAATATTCTAAAAGAAAACTTCTTAAATGTTTTCCCTATCTATGATTTAATCCTATATATAGTACTAATTTATTTTTCTATGTCTTATAAAGAAGCTGATAATATCTTTATAGTAAGATTAATATTATTTTCTTCTATTAACCTTTATCTATTCTTCAATAATATATCTAAAAAAGACTATAAACTAACCATAGATAAACCATTTAAAAGGGTACCTATGGTTTATATAGTTTTATCTTTGATACCGATAATACTTTACTTAATAACAAAAAGACAAATGACCACTTATTATATAATGTTAGCATTTAATATCTTAAACCACATAATAATAAGCATTGTAGGAACTGCTAAAAATGAAGAATGATTACAATCTAGAACGTATACTTGAATCTTTTTACCAAAAGGGTAGTACTAAGTTTCTAAATCCTAAAGAATATCTTCAAGTAAAAAATAGAATACCTAAGAATATACAAAATATATATAAACCATATAATGATGCGACTAAAGTAATAATATATAAAAATACAATACCTAATATAGTTCTATGTAAAATATCTTTTAATAGTCCTATTAAACACTCGTATATACTAAAAGAACTATTTGTATTAGGTCTAAAAGAAGATACTTTTGGGGATATAGTAGTTAAAGACAATATAGCCTATATATACTTATTAGAAGAGCTGTACGACTACGTAAAATATAACTTTTCTTTAAACAAAATAAGCATAGACACCATTGAATCAATAAATCTAGATTATTTAAATAACTATGAACCAGAATATGAAGAAATAAAACTAATAGTACCTAGCTTACGTATTGATAATGTAGTAAGCAGTATCACTAACGATAGTAGGAAATCTATCATAGAAAGGTTTAAAAATAAAGATGTCATCTTAAACTATGAAATTGTAACTAAGTATACAACAACGCTTCAAGAAAGAGATGTCTTCAGTATAAGAAGATTTGGCAAGTATAAGTTTATTAAAATATTTAAAAACACCAAAAAAGGAAGCTATATAATAATTGTAACAAAATACTTATAGAATATGAAACAATAATTTGCTATAATTAATAATAGGAAGGAGTGGATTACATGGAATCACTCAAACCAACCTTCAATTTCAACCAAATGTGGTCAGAAGAAATGGTGCAGAAAATAAGAAGAGCATCAACAAGAGGTTCCCACGAGGTTGGAAGGGTCATATACAAGCCAAATGAAACGCAACAAGAAGAATTAAAGAAAAAACTAGAAAAAATAGAAAAAAACGCCTTCAAAGAAGGATACATAAAAGGAAAAACAAAAGAAAGATCACGCCTTATAAAAAAAACAGTGGCGGGAGTATTTATCTATACAGCGATACTGATCATGGGATCCACCGCAGTTTTTTCTATACAAAAAGGCAAACAGGTTAGATATCCTAAGGACTACAAACTTGCTAGTGAAATCTATGATGCGGCTTTAGAAAATAATGATATAAGTGTTCCGGATTATACTGCAGAGTATGACTCTGAAACAATGGATATTCATGTTTTTATTTATACATTCTATATAAGAGCAAGAAACTCACTAGGGTATACAAACGAGCTGAGCGAAAAGATGAACACTTTGATATATATCTTACACCTTAAAGGGCTTTTGCCATCTGATAATTTTTCATCATACTGTTCTGGCTTAAACCCCGAATTTGTGCATACAAAGGGAGACAAAGATGCAATAGATTTAAAAGCCTACGAAAGTGCTTTAGAAGAGTATACAACGGCTATTGGAGCTAAAGAAGCAGCTGAAGAAGCCGTGGAAACAGCGGCTATAGAAATAGGTGTAAAACACTAAAAGGAGGAATAAATATGAAATTTAATAGACGTGGAGAAAACGTAAGAAACGAAGAAGATAAAGAAGAACTAATAGAGTTTATTACCCAAGATGATGGGATCGAATATATAATTGTGGATGAAATTGAAACTAAAAGAGGGCACTATGTATATTTAGTTAATGTCCAAGATGAAACTGATATATGCGTAAAAAAACTAAACGGTGAGGAAATATACCCATTAGAAAATGATAAAGAGTTCGAATATTGCATGTATATATTTGCTAAAAAAAACAAAGGAAAGATAGAAAATTTGCTTAAAGAAGAAGGCCGCTATTAAGCAAATTTTTTTTGGAAAAAACCTTGTATAAACAAAAATAATTTGATACAATAGTGATGCCTTAAAAAAGGAAATAAACATGTTTGTGGACTTGGATTGCGAGTGCTTAATAATAAGTGTGATTCAAGGTAGAAGCAAACAGAAGAATTAACGAAGGAGGGATTTTTTATGGCAGTAGTTTCTTTAAGTTACTTATTAGAAGCTGGAGTTCATTTTGGCCATCAAACAAAGAGATGGAATCCTAAAATGAAGGAGTATATTTTTACTTCAAGAGATGATATTTATATCATCGATTTACAAAAAACTATGGAATGCATTGAAAAGGCTTATGCTGAAATTCATAGCATTGCCGAAAATGGAGGTACTTTTATCTTTGTAGGAACAAAGAAACAAGCTCAAGAGGCTGCAAAAGATACCGCTATTAGAACTAACTCTTACTATGTTACAGAAAGATGGTTAGGAGGAACACTAACTAACTTCCGTACAATTAGAAGAAGAGTTAAAAGATTAGAAGAAATCGAAAATATGGAGAAAGATGGTACATTTGAGTTACTACCTAAGAAAGAAGTAATTGCTTTAAGAAAAGAATATGAAAAATTAAATAAATTACTTTGTGGTATAAGAGAAATGAACAAATTACCTCAAGCAATGATTATTGTAGATCCTAAGAAGGAATTAAATGCGATAAGAGAAGCAAGAAAGTTAAATATTCCTATCTTTGGTATAGTTGATACTAACTGTAATCCAGATGACGTTGATTATGTAATTCCTGGTAACGATGATGCAGTTAGAGCTGTTAAAGTAGTATTAGGAGTATTAGGTAATGCTATTGCTGAAGCTAATGGTGGAGAAATAATAGATTTCATTACTGAAGAAGAAAAGAAACCTAAAGTAGCTCCAAAAGAAGAAGCTAAAGCTCCAGAAGCAAAAGCAGAAAAAGTAGTAGAAGTAAAAGAAGAAAAAACTCCAGAAGAAACTGTTGAAATTATTGAAGAAGAACCTACAGCAGAAGAGGATGAAGACCTAAGCAAAAAGACATTGGCTGATTTAAAAGCTATGGCAAAAGAAGCTGGTATTAAAGGTTATTCAACAATGAAAAAAGATGAATTAATTACTTCACTAAGTGAGTAATACGAATAGAAAGAAGGTTACAAAAATGATTACAGCAAGTTTAGTAAAAGAATTACGTGAACAAACTGGTGCTGGTATGATGGATTGCAAAAAAGCCCTAACAGAGACAGAAGGTAATCTTGAAGCAGCTGTAGACTGGTTGCGTGAAAAAGGAATTGCTAAAGCCGGAAAAAAAGAAGCGAGAATCGCTGCTGAAGGTTTAGCAAGAATATTTGTTAAAGGTAATAGAGCCGTAATGATCGAAGTAAATACTGAAACTGATTTCGTTTCTAAAAATGAAGAGTTTACAGAAATGCTAGATGTTATCGGTGAGACAATCCTTAAGAGCAAAGTTAAAACAATAGAAGAAGCTAAGGAATTAAAACTTAACGATGGAACAATCAATGACTATGTAGTAGATAAAACTGCAAAGATTGGTGAAAAATTAGACTTCCGTCGCTTAGCGGTAGTTGAAAAGAAGAAAGACGACAATTTTGGTACTTATCTTCATATGGGCGGCAAGATTGCTGTTATTACAGTAATTAAAGGTGCTACTGAAGAAGTTGCAAAAGATGTAGCAATGCAAGCCGCAGCTATGGAACCAAAATATGTATTTAAAACTGATGTTCCTCAAGAAGAGATTGATAGAGAAAGAGAAGTTTTAAAAGAACAAGCTATCAATGAAGGAAAACCTGCTGATATAGCTGAAAAAATGGTTGAAGGAAGACTTAACAAATTCTACAAAGAAATATGTCTTGCTGAACAAGCCTTTATTAAAGATGGCGATATTGACGTAACTAAGTACGTAACTAACAATGGAGGAGAATTAATATCAATGACACGCTTTAAGGTAGGAGAAGGAATCGAGAAACGACAAGATAACTTTGCTGAAGAAGTAATGTCACAGATAAAAGAAAGCTAATAAATGGACACTATTTTAACAAGTGTCTTTTTTCTTTGTTCTTAAATAATAACTTTCGTGTTATACTATTAAAGGAAAGAAGTGATTAGATGTCTATTAGAACTAAAATGCTTGTTCGTAAGCTTATATATCTAGTATTATTTGCTATAATAGTCGGGGCTTTTGTTTACTTGAGCAATAAATACGAAAACTTATCTAAAAAACCTCAACTAAGCTTTAACCACTATTATAAAAAAATAGAAACAGATAAATATGAAGTAATAAATGCCAAAACCCTAATAAAATATTTCAAAGATGATCAGAAACACCTAATATTTATCGGGGACAATAGTTCGGAATGGTCCCAAAAATATGCCTCATTGTTGACAGAATGCCTAGAAGAACTGAATACCAAAGCAAGTTACTATGATTTAGAGAGTGACAAGACTCAAAAAAACTCTAATTACTATAAAATCAGAGAAAGATTAAAAAATTACCTTACTACTACAGATGAATCAAATTCTAATCTTTTAGCCCCATCATTCTATATAATTAATAAAGGTAGAATACGCTATTACAATATCGACACAGTAGCTATGAAGAATACTACTAAAGTAAGTAGCTACTGGAGTAACTACAATAAAGAATCATTTAAAAAAGAAATAAAGTATAATATAAAAAGATACTATTTGAATAATTAAAAAATATATCTTATAATATCTTTAATAAAGGAGATATAAAAATATGGAAAAATCAGAAATTGAATTACAAATGAAACATTGTTTAGAAGCAATGGATAATCGTCTTACTACAATAAGAGCTGGACGTGCAAATCCCGCTATCTTAAATGGCATTAATGTTGAATATTATGGAACACCAACCCCATTACAAAGCTTAGCTAATATAACAGTTCCTGAGGCTAGAACCCTTATAATAAAACCTTTTGATAGAGGGTGCTTAAAGGATATATGTCGAGCTATTAATGAAGCCGACTTGGGTATAAACCCAAGTGAAAATGGGGAAAGCGTAATAATGACTATTCCCCCTCTAACAGAAGATAGAAGAAAAGAATATGTTAAACAAGCCAAAGAAATAGCCGAAGAAGCTAAAATAGCATTAAGAAGAGTAAGACAAGAAGCCAATGATGGTATAAAAGAAGACGAATCAATTACTGAAGACCAAGAAAAACGTATGATGGAAGAGGTTCAAAAACTAATTAATGAATACAATAAAAAAGTTGATGAAAAATTCAAAGAAAAAGAAGAAGAACTAATGCAAGTATAAAAAATGAGTTATCGCAAATTTTGCGACAACTCATTTTTAATTTATAAAATGCATAATCAAATCTATTAATGTGTCTTTTTCTTCTCTATTAGATTCAGCAACTAATATAGTTAAAGCAGTTAAAGCACTATTATCAATTACCTTTTGACCATCTCTATATAATATTCCATAAAAATCTAAGAAATAAATAAATAGGGTAGCGGCGATTCTTTTATTACCATCAGCAAACACATGGTCTTTAGTAACAAAATATAAAAAATTGGCTGCCTTTTCCTCTATAGATAGATATACATCACTTCCGTCATAAGAAGCATAAATATTATTAATAATACTCTCTAGATTTAAACCATTATTTCTCTCAACCGCAAAGACATCACTCATATTCGTTTGTTTCAATTCTTCAATAAGTCTGATACACTCATCATAAGTAATCTTCTTGTCACTGTTTTTGCCTTCAATCTTTGAGAAATTCTTATGGTCATAATTATCTAACATATCTAATGCATCTGAATAATTATTAATTACGTCCAATACTTTTCTTAAATCACTATCTGCGATTCTTTCGTTGCCTCTTGAAGCAATCTTAACTAATTCGACAATTCTTCCTAAGTATTCTAACCGAGGGTTATTAACGGCATATCCTTTAATTAAGTAATCTTTTAAAACACCATTAGCCCATCTTCTAAATATAATACCTTTCTTAGATTTAACTCTATATCCAACACTTATAATTACATCTAAATTATAATGTTCAACTTCATATTGTTTATTATCATTGGCAGTAATGGTAAAGCTTTTGACAGATTTATCTTCATTTCCAGCCATTTCTTCTTTTAAAACATTTTTAACATGTTTGCCAATGGTTTTAACATCTCTATCAAATAATTCGGCTAATTGCTTTCTATTTAACCATACTGTATCATCGCCAATATTAACATCTAACTTTAAGCCTTGGTTCTCAAATATAACAATATCTTGTCTTTCTTCGTTCATATAATCAAATCTTTCTAATATCTATAATAATTGTAAGATGGCCTTACCTTTTTTTCAATATTAATAGCGTT
>CAMYYH010000025.1 GCA_947303405.1 uncultured Mycoplasmatota bacterium | reverse complement strand
GAGGGGCAATCCATGGCGAAAACGAAGCTGGTTACGAAGAAGAAATCAAAGAAGCCATGGAAGAAGCATCGGGAATGCGTAGAAGAGGTATGTCAAACTACATTTTAATAATAGGTGTAACAGCAATTACAATTTCTATATTAGTAATAATACTAACAATGATAATGAGCTAGGAAATCCTAGCTTTTTTTGTTATACTTTTATTGGTGATTATATGGAGACAAGAAATACATACAGATACTTAATAGGTGCTTATTTTGGTATAGAAGAGATGGATGAATACAAAACCAAAGAATATGTTTTAAGAGATATTAAAGAATATATTGATAATTTCTTATCTGTTAACCACATTGATTTTAATATTCAAGAAGAATATGATGATGTTAATAACAATGTTTCTTTAGATACTAAATTACATGATGCTTTAATTGTTCTTCCCAAAATAAATGCCCCTATAGATTTAATATTACTAGTAAAAGATAGAATAAAAGAACTTAACGACAAGCGCTAAAAATTAATAAAAAAGTATTGAATTATAATGACAATCATAGTATAATTAAGACACTTGATAGTAATGTGATATAAGTTTTGTTTAGTCAGTACTAATTATAAGGTAAATAATTGTTAGTCGCACTTATTTATGAATCTTCGGGTTCTAACTAGTATTTATAATTTCACTATTTATATCAATTATTATTGTATATTCTGAATTTCGTTTCAGTTTATACATATGAGATTCATTTCTCGCCTGACTATCGAGTTACACGTATATGTGACAAATTTGATAAGAGGCATTTGAATTCTGTCCGGTTCACTTGTTTACATTTTTATTAGTCACAAAAAAGTATGTTGTTAGACAGAACAACGTATTTTTTTTTGAATAGAAAATTCTATATGTTAATGAATAAATATGATAAAATAAATTGGAATGAAGGTGCTAATATGTTACTATCCGCTGATATATGTAATAATACAATTAGAGCGTGGCAATATGGAGGATATGCTATTCAAATAATGAAAATAATAGTAGGTATAATAATAATAGTTACGTCATTGCCATTAATACTAACAGCTATTAATAAAGGTAGTTCTGAAGCAATATTAACTGCCGCTAAATCTCTCGCCAAAAAAATAGCTGCTGGAGTTATTATATTCTATATACCGAGCGTTATTACAGTTGGTTTAGATTTTTTAGTTAATACTAAAAAAGTAGAGGATACTAGCGCTTGTGAATTATGTCTTTATTCTCCCAGCAACGAAAAATGTGTTGCACTTGTTAAAGCCTTTGATGATATGTTAGAAAAGGAAGCTAAAGAATTCGAAGACAATAATAAAATAATGGGAGATTTGAATACCTGCGATTTAGGGCTTAGTGCTTCTCAGCCACTAGATTTATCATATAAAGGAAATGGCACAGTAAAATCCCAATTTACTTCTGATAACTTAAAAATAGTTGAACAACATATAAATGATTTTAATAATAGTAATTATCGTGATTACATCAACTCATTAGGTGGCTTTAAGAACTACACCAAGCAATTGGGAGGAATATATACTAATTACTTTGGAAAAAACTGGAGAGGTGAAACTACTGAAGACCTTATAAATGCCGCAGAATATGTTTTTGGATACATGTCTATGATTGGTTTTGACTATTACAATGGTAAGGGAGAAAGAGGGCACTATTGTAAATGGGGTGGTGGTTGTATATATTACAATACCATTAGAGCAGCTGAACAAGCTGGAACTACGTCCGAAATAACATACCCAAGAGCCGTTAGTGATGCTTTCTATCCTGGTATTATGATGTATGATAATGGTGGACTTTCTGGACCAAAAAACGACTTCGATACCTTAATTCAACGTAATAATATGACTACCAATTGTAACTGGAGTGTTGATATGATTTATTGGAAAGCGGGAATCTTTAAATACGGGAAAAGAGCGGATGGAACGCCAGAATTTCAAGCGTCTAATGAGATACAAAAACAAAAAAAATATGGCAAGGTTATTACTCGTCTTTGCGATGTAAGAGTAGGAGATTTAATACATTTCTATGATACAGATATTGATCATACTAATATGGATACATGGGATGGCAAGAAATGGGTTCATGTTGCCTTTGTAGGAGAAATAGATAGTGAAAATAAAACCATAACCGTATATGATGGTGGAAGCTCGTTTATAACAAGTAGAAATTACAAATGGACTTTTTCTTCTGATGTAGATTGGCCTAAAAGCTTACATGGTCATCGTGGAATAGGTATTGTAAGAATTAAAGAATTAAAATAAAAAGCAATCGGTATGTGAAATTTTGAAGTTCACTTCAATCCGATTGCTTTTTAATTACTTTCTCTAACTTCCATTATTACTGGTAATACAATTGGATGTCTACCAGTTAAATTACTAATAAAAGGATGTAACTCTAATATTATTTGATTCCTTAAATCCGTATAACTATAAGGTCCACTTTGCAGTGCCTTATTAACTATTTCTGAAATCTTCTTTTCTATTTTACTAATTAATTCTTCGTTTTCATTTACTAATACAAAACCCCTTGTCGTAACATTAGGTTTTATTAGTAATTTTCTAGTTAATGGATTAACATTTAAAATAGTTATTAGAATACCATCTTTACTCATTAACTTTCTATCTTTTATTACTACTGATCCAACTTCACCAATACGAGATCCATCCACATATACATCTCCAGCTTGAACGCTAGGTCCTCTATGTATACCATTATTATCAAGAATTAAAGAATCCCCGTTAGACATTATAAAACTTCTATTTAAAGGTATACCACAACTCTCCGCTAATTCTACATGTTGCTTTAACATACGATACTCCCCGTGCATAGGCATAAAGTATTCTGGTTTAATAAGTCTTATCATAAGTTTTAATTCGTCCTGTTTAGCATGTCCAGAAGTATGAATATCAGTAAATTCAGAATTAGTAACAACTTTAACCCCTTTTAAATATAGTTTATTTATAACTCTATTAATACTAGCGGCATTACCTGGTATAGGATTAGAAGAGAATACTACTAAATCATCTGGTAATAAAGAAATTTGTCTATGAGTACCATTTGCAATACGTGATAAAGCTGCTAATGGTTCTCCTTGTGAACCAGTACATAAGATGCATATCTCATTCTTTTTTAAGTTTTTGGCCGTATTATTATCAATAAATATTGATTTATCAGTAATTAAACCATTATTAATTGCTGTTTGTGTAGTACTTTCCATACTTCTACCAAAAACTAATACTTTTCTATTATTTTTACGACAAGTTTCTACTATATGCTTAACTCTAAATATATTAGATGCAAATGTAGCAATAATAATTCTTCCATTATAACCATTTATAATATCTGCTAATGCATCATCTACAACACTTTCTGATTTTGAAAAACCAGGAGATAGGGCGTTAGTACTATCACTCATTAATAGTTTTACACCGTCAGATCCGAATTTAGCCATTTTTTGTAAGTCAGCCATTTGGCCAATAGGGGTTAAATCGAATTTGAAGTCTCCAGTAGAAATAATCGTTCCATTTGGAGTATGAAGAACTACACAAAAACTATCTGGTATAGAGTGCGTAACAGTAATAAATTCCACTTTAAAATACTTAGTATTAATAATACTATCTTCTTTTATAACTTCTAAATTATTATAAGTTATTTGTCTATCGTCTAACTTACGTTTAATCAAATCAATAGATGTTTGAGCGGCATATATAACAGGTATTTTTACAGTTTGTAATAAAAATGATATGCCACCAATATGGTCTTCATGACCATGTGTTATTATTAAACCTTTTATTTTATCTTCATTTTGTTTTAAATAAGTTACATCTTGTATTACATAATCGATGCCTAACAATCCGCTTTCTGGGAACATTACACCAGCATCAACTATAAATATTTCATTCTTATGGGTGAAGACATACATATTCTTTCCGACTTCTCCAAGCCCACCTAAAGCAATGACAGATGTAAATCCATCATTTTTTTTCATTTCAATCTTCCTTTCAAAAAAAATAAAAAGTATAGTTCTTCGCTAAACAAATTATATAACAATAATCATCAAAAGTCTAGTTCATTCTATTATCTAAATTATTTCTCTTCAATATTTTTTAATACTATGATAGAATACTAGATAGGATAGTGATAATATGAAAAAAGGGTTTATATTTGTAGAAACCATGGTCTGTATAGCGTTTTTAAGTACCGTATTATTAGCTGTTTATGCCTCTTTTACAACGGTATTAGATAACGCTAAAACTAGGTTGTTATATGATGATCCCGTATACTTATATCGCAGTTATTATATACTAAATTTTTTGGAGGAGAATAATATAAACGAGTATATTAACCAAAAATTTGCCGCTCATAATAACAATACTACTTATTTAACTGAGTTTGGTTGTTCTTCCTCTGAAGTTATAGAAGGGGAAAACTCAACCTCTGAAAAACTATTCTGTGAAAAATTACTACAAAGTGGAGAATGGAATGTAAACCACATCTTTATAATGCCATATAATGTTAATAAAGTAGTTGGGTGTGTTAATAATGACGATATTAAAGCTGGTACAAGCACTAATTGTCGAAGAAATACAGCTTTAAAAAATCTATCAGTTCAAGCTGTTAACTATTTATATAGTTTAGATGGCTATACAGGAGATTCACCTGAAGATGACATATTATCCCAAACTGAGACGAATTCTGATATTGATCCAAGTAAACAAATATATCGTATAGTAATTGAGTTTAAAGTGCCTGAAAAGACAGAAACATATGATTATTATGATTATTGCGTAAAAAATGATGCAACTTGTAGTGGTTGGGATAAAGATGCTGCTAAAAAACAAGTTACTATTACTAGTTACAAGTATTATTATACATCTCTAGAGATACCAAATGGTAATAATGCTGCTAGTAACTCTAATGGTTATGGTTTAAAACTATATTACCATGGTAATGGAGGCACATGGTGTGGTACAGGAACTCGCTATAAATTATTACCAGGAAGCTCAATAGCGTTTGATACTAGAACTAATCTAGATTATATTTACTATATTCCAGGATCTAATTCGGTCGGATCCTCAACTGGTCTAGGAGACTATAACAACAAAAACTCTATTTGCTTTAGTAAGACAAACAAAGTAGCTATAAATGGTAAAGAGTGGAATACTAAACCAGAGGGGAATGGAATTAGTTATGGTCAAACTGACACTGCCATAACAGTTGAAGAATTAGCTCGCGCAGCAAATAATTGTGACTTGTCCGAAAGAGAATGCTCATTAACTCTATATGTTAACTGGGTAGATAGAGCCACTTACCACATAACATACAATTTAAATGATGGAATAAATAGCTCAAGTAACCCTAATACATATAGAAATAATCAAACAATAAAAATTTATCCAGCCACTAGGGATGGCTACACCTTCATGGGATGGACTAGTATAAGCGAGGGCTTTGGTGAACCTTCGAAGGCAGACAAAGAATACTATTCGTTTACCCGTAACGAAGGCGATAAAGACTTCACAGCTCATTGGTGTGAACGATGTGACCCATCAATAACGAATGGTACTTGTACACCAAAATATGTGAGTGGAACTTGTCAATATGAAACCTCATGTAATACGGGTTACCATTACCAAAGTGGGGCCAATACCAAAAAACCAGTTTGTGTTCCAAATACATAGGCTAATATATTGGTAGTACAAGTGAGAAAAATGTAATACAAAAGTTGGTAATACTTGCCAACTTTTTTCTTTGTCATATATCTAAAATATGATAAGATATATTAGTAGAAAGAAGAGATATAAATGGGTTTATTTTCTAAATTAAAAAGTATAATAAGCAAAAAAGAAAAAGTAGTAGAAGAAGTAAAAGAAGAATATCAAGTAGATAGTATAGAAGAAATAGAAGAAGAACAAATTGATGAAGTATCTGAGGAAGTAGAAGAGCCTGAAGAAGAGTCAGTTGAAGAAATTGAAGAGCCAGAGGATGTTGAAGAGGTTGAGGAACCTAACGACGAAGAAGATGCCGAGGAACCAGATGATGAAGAAGATGAGGACTGGGCTAACTTTATCAAAGAACAAGAAAACAAAAAGAAAATAGAAGAAGCTAAAGAAATAGAAAAGTATGATAAAGGTCTAGAGAAAACTAGAAAAGAGTTTGTATCTAAATTAAGTATGTTAGGAATTAAATATACTAAAGTGGATGAAGAATACTTTGATGAACTAGAAGAGATACTTATTAATGCCGATGTCGGGGTTAATACTGTAATGAAGTTTATTGATAAACTAAGAAAAAGAGTTAAAGAAGAAAAAATAACAGATACTAATTACCTAAACGAAGTAATAGTAGATGAACTATTTGTTATTTACGTCGAAGGTGAATCACTAACTGATAAAATACACATGGCTGAAGAAGGACCAACTGTAATCTTATTTATCGGTGTTAATGGTGTTGGAAAAACTACAACCATAGCCAAAATGGCTCACAAATATATTGAAGAAGGAAAGAAAGTAATGATGATAGCCGGCGACACCTTTAGAGCCGGAGCTGTTAATCAGTTAGAAGAGTGGGCAAAAAGAACGGGAGCAGCCTTCTATGGTAAAGAAAACACAGACCCAGCTGGAGTTGTTTATGATGGCTTAATAAAGGCTAAAGAAGATAACGTAGATTTAGTACTAATTGACACCGCCGGTCGTTTACAAAACAAGGTTAACTTAATGAAAGAATTAGAAAAGATTAACAAAGTAATAGAAAAGCATATACCAAACGCTCCTCATGAAACCTTATTAATAATTGATGCAACTACCGGGCAAAATGGTATAAGCCAAGCAAAGAGTTTCCAAGAGATAACCAATATAACAGGTATAGTACTAACTAAACTAGATGGTACAGCTAAAGGAGGTATCGTCTTAGCTATAAAAGAAGAGGTTAATATACCCGTTAAATTCATTGGCCTTGGCGAAAAAATGGAAGATTTAAAACCATTTGATATTGAAAACTATATATATGGTTTATTTAAGGACTTGATGTAGATGGAAGAAAGATATATTTATTACAATGCTTTATTTGATATATATGAAGAATTACTAACTACTAATGAGAAAGACACTTTCCGCGACTATTATCAAGAAGATTTATCTCTTGGCGAAATAGCCGATGAAAAAAATGTAAGTAGAAGCGCTATTCAAAAGACAATAAAAAATGTTATAGATAAACTTAATCATTACGAATCTATCTTACATATATACGCTAATAACCGCATATTACAAGATTTATTGGAGTTAAGTGATATAGAGAAAATAAAAAAGGGAATAAAAGATTTATTAAATAAATAATATTTTATTCCCTTTCTATCTTCAAAAACAATATATCCTATGATATTATCATAATTAAGGTAGGTAGAGAATATGAAAGAATTAGAAAAAGGAAAGCTAATAGTAATTGAGGGAACAAATTGCTCTGGAAAAGAAACTCAAGCGGCTTTGTTAGCTAGGCGATTAGAAATGGAAGGTTATAAAATAGCTCGAATGAGCTTCCCTGATTATGAAACCCCAACAGGTAAAGTAGTTGGTGGACCATACTTAGGTAAGAAACATATTTCTGATAGTTATTTCCCAGGGGGATTCGCTGCTGTAGATCCTAAAGTGGCGGCTTTATACTATGCTGCTGACTTTCGGTTCCATAAAAAAACAATAGATAATTATATCCACGATGGCTATATCATTATAACCGATAGATATATTGAAAGTAGTATGGGCCATCAAGGCGGAAAATTATTTGATAAAGAAGAAAGATTAGAATTCTACAAATGGATAGAAAAATTGGACTATGAATTATTAGAAATGCCTAAACCAGACTTGATAATCTTCTTACATATGCCTGCTGCGCAGACAATCGAACTAAGTCGTGGGCGTGTTGGCGAAGAACAACATGAGAATAACCCTATCCATATCAAGAATGCTGAAAAAGCTTATTTAGAACTTGCTGAGTTACATAATTTTAAAAAAGTTGAATGTGTAAATAAAGGCAAAATAAGGGGTATGGAAGATATCCAAGAAGATGTCTACAAAGCTTTTAATGAATCATTATAGATAGATTATTCTATCTTTTTTTGATATACTATTTAAGACCTAAGGAGTGATAACATGTTTGAATATATGGGGGATAGACTTTCTAATGCCATTAAAAATATCCGTGGTATGGGAAGAATAACCGAAGATAATATTAATGACGCTATGCGTGAAATAAGAATGGCCCTTCTAGAAGCTGACGTTAACTACCAAGTAGTAAAAGAGTTTATAGCTAAAGTAAAAGATAAAGCTTTAGGTATGGAAGTGGCCAAGAGTTTAAAACCTGATGAATTATTTATAAAAATTGTTAAAGATGAATTAGTTGAATTACTAGGTGGAGAAGCAGCACCTTTATATGTAGATGGGAAACCAAGTATCCTAATGTTAGTTGGTCTTCAAGGTAGTGGTAAAACGACTACAGCAGGTAAACTAGCTAACTACTTAAGAAAGAAACATTCTAAGAGTCCATTATTAGTAGCGTGCGATATCTATCGTCCTGCGGCTATTGAACAATTAGAAACTCTAGGTAAACAATTAAATATACCTGTTTATCAAGAAGGTAAAAAACCAGTAAGTGAGATAATTAAAAATGCGTTAGAATACGCTAAAGAAAATCATAATGACTACATAATAATCGATACTGCTGGTCGTCTTCATATTGATGAAAGTCTAATGGACGAATTAAAACAAGCCCAAGAAGTATGTCATCCTAATGAGACTATTCTAGTAATAGATGCTATGATGGGGCAAGATGCCATAAATGTTATAACTGGCTTTAATGAGGCTCTAAGTCTAACTGGATGTATTCTAACTAAATTAGATGGTAATACCAAAGGTGGTGTTGCTTTATCAGTAAGACATCTAACTAATGTACCAATTAAATTTGTTGGTGATTCTGAAAAACTAGACGGTTTATCAGCATTCCATCCAGAACGTATGGCAGAACGTATCCTGGATATGGGTGATGTCCTATCTATAGCCGAAAAAGTAGAGGGTATAATCTCTGAAGATGATGCTGAGAAACAAGCTAAGAAGATGATGAGTGGTAAATACGATCTAGAAGATTTCCTTACCAACTTAAAACAAATAAAAAAATTAGGACCATTAGAAAACATCTTGAAGATGCTACCACAAGCTCGTAAGATGGGATTAAATAAGGTTCAAATAGACCCAAAGGATATGGCCCATATTGAAGCTATAGTCTTATCTATGACACCATATGAAAGAAAGCATCCTGAAGTATTAAAAGCATCTCGTAAGCAAAGAATAAGTAAGGGATGTGGCCGTGATGTAGCGGAAATAAACCGTTTGCTAAAACAATTTGAAGATATGAAAAAGATGATGAAAAGCTTTAGCAATGGCAATATGAAACTACCTTTTTAGAACCATTTGGTTCTTTTTTTTCCACTTTTAAAAAAACTATGCTATACTTAATAATATGAGGGTAGTGATAAAATGCGAAATACCAAAAATAGATTAAAGATAATTACAATACTAGCCTTCTTAGTGGCCGTACTAAGTATTGGAGTAGGATACTCTTCTTATAATACGACTATCGAAGTATCAGGCAAAGCTATAGCTGTCGAAACTATGGGTGATTTAAAAATAGATAACATTAATAATCCTACTACTACAATAGATACTATATTATATAAAGAACAGCCAGTAATAGAAGATAACAAGATTGTTTTTTCTATAACTAGTTTTTCCCCAGGTAATAGTGTTTCCTTTAATTTTGATTTAACCAATAATGGTATTATTCCTATTAAAATAAGTGATATTAGAATCGAAGGTATAGATGAATATAAAGATAATTTTGAATATAGTATTACTAATATTAATATAGGAGATATCATAAATAGAGAAACTAATCTATTAAATAATGTTTTTACTATGACTTATAAAGAAGCTGTAAGAGATGAATATAATAATCCTTTAAATCTAAATTTAGATAATGTTACTTTGGTAATAGAGTATGAACAGAATAGGGAGTAATATATTATGAATAAAGAGGGAAAGAATAAAATAGATTATTCTAAAATGAAAAAAGTAAAATATGTTAATACTAACATAGATAATAGTCCTCATTTATACTTGTCATTTAATCAGCGTTTATTTATCTTATTTGTTTTAATATCATTATTCTGTTGGTTCTCTTATTTCCTAATTAATAAGAGCTTCGCTAGTTATAATACTACAACTCTAGAATATGGTGAAAATGGTATAGTAAACTACGATATTCAACTAGTTGATAATGATTATTACGCTAATAATACGCAAGAGAGTGGAAGAGGATACGTATCTTCTTTAATAGACAAAATATCTACTAATATGCAATATAATACCTTTTTATCAAATAAAGTGGTTCTTGCCTATAATTATAATGTTGTGGGCAAACTATATATATATAGCGAAGAAGGTAATATCCTATTAGATGAAGAATACAAACTAGTAGATGAACAAAAAGATACTATCTATGGTAAAAAACTAAACATAATGGAAGACTTTACTATTGATTATAAAAAGTATAATGATATAGCTAAAGATTATGTAAATACTTATGCTCCTAATGCAACAAGTAAATTTGTTGTTACTATGAATGTATCTTATGATGGAGAATATGAAAATTTTAATGAAACCCAATTAAATCACAAAGCCTACATAGAAATGTCTATACCTCTATTAAAAGATACTATTACTATTGATGTTAATACTAAGAACTTAAAACCAGATGGTTATTATGAAGAAGTAGTACTAGAATCAGGTATAAATAATCTATATTCATATTTTGGCTTAGCAAGCTTAATAATAGCTACTATGTTAGCCATAAGATTTATATCTCTAATACTAGTATTAAAACCTAAAAAGAGTAAATATAGTGCCTTAAGAGATGGCTACTTAAAAGACTATGATAGAATAATAGTTAATACTAAGACATTACCTAAGTTTACTAATGCCAATATAATAGATTGTTATGATTTTAATGAACTATTAGATGCTCAAAGTACTTTAGAGTTACCTATCCATTACCATGAAATAGTAAGAAATCAAAAATGTGTCTTTTATATTAGAAATGGCAAGGACATCTATAAATATACTCTAAAAGAATGTGATTTAGAATATTAGTTATGCTTATCATAACTAATATTTTTATGTTTAAAAAGGGTTATTAATATGATATACTTACAATGGTGATAGAATGAAAAAGAATGGATATACAGTGATAGAACTACTAGTAGTAATGATTATATTTGGAATAATAGTTGCTGTTACCATTGGGTTAACCGCACACGCCTTCGAAGATAATTCTTCTGAATATTACGAAGTAAAAGTAAAAAACATCGAATCTATTGCTAAAAGATATGCTATGTCGATAGAAGAACTAAAAACCGAAGGATCAAAAATTATAACTATCAAAGAACTAGTAGATGCTGGTTATTATAACCCAGATAATAAAGAGGGAGACGTAATTGATCCTCGTAATAATAAGACTACAATGAATAATACTAAGATAAAACTAACATATGATGAGAAAGATGGCTACAAAGCTATTCTAATTGAAGAAGAGTAACAATATTGTCAAATATTGTCAAAAAATTAACAAAAGACTATGTAAAAAAAAGAAAACAAGGTATTATAATATTGTAAGGGCGTGATAAATGTGATATATCCATCAATTGACAAGTTACTTAATATCGTAGATTCAAAATATAAACTTGTTCATATTGCATCTAGAAGAAGTAAACAAATGTTAGAGAATAAACACTTCCAAATGAAACAAGAAGAGTATGTAAATAAAAAAGAACTTGGTAGATCATTAGAAGAGGTTGAAAAAGGATTAATTACCATTAAGTAATTAATCTTTTTTTGCTAATTAACACAAACAAAAAAAGCTGTTAAGCAGCCTTTTGTTCCTTAATATCACACTTTCTTACTCTTGGTGCTTTCCTACAAGATCTTGCTTCTCTAACAGTCGTAATAATCTTATGACCGTTTATAGTTATAGTTTGTTCATTTGTCCTTTGAGAATGTTTAGTTGCATTCATCGCATGACTTCTTCTATTTCCAACTAATGGTTTTTTTGCAGTAATTTTTGTAGCCATAGTGTCCGCCTCCTCAATAAATAATTTTTTTGCTTACTTAAAGACTTTATCATAAGTTTTAACTAAAGTCAAATAAAATATGCTATAATATACTCGGAAGTGATACGATGAAACTAGATACTTTAATAGTAATAATACTAATGCTCATTGCCGGTATAGTATTCTTAAAAGCTATTAGAAAACTTCTAGGAATAGCTTTATCTGTCTTAATCTTATATTTTGCTTATTATACTTTTTTTACCTTCCCAGGAGCAGCTAAAATTGCTGTATTTAAAAATACATTTTCTTTTGATAGTTATAAAGTAGATATATCTAAATATTCCAATGAAGGTGTTAATAAAATAAGCCCACCTATATATGTAGGTAAATATAGTTTAAGCAAACTAACTTGTACAAAGTATAACCCAATTATATTATGTGACTCTAAAGTCAAAGAACTTGATAACTAATATTTTACCTTTTTTAATAATTATATGATATTATTTATTATAGAGATGATAATATGAAGTACTTAAAAATAATAATTGCCGTTTTAGCCTTTGTATTAGCTGAAGTAATATGGTTTACCATAGCTAATGTAGAGGAAATAACTATTTTTAAATCATCTTTTGGTTTTGATATCCAAGAGTATAAAATAATAGATTATAATCCTGACGAAGGGCAAGTTAATCTGTCAATAACTCCATCTAGGAATACTGTTGAATGTGGTGTCCTTATAGATAATGAAATAAACTATGAAAAAGTAGATAATTCCAACTGTCTATTACGTAATAGCTTATCCCCTTATAAAGTCTATTTAAAAGATAAAAAGAATAATATATCTAAAGCTTTTATAATAGACAACTACATAGCTAAAGTTAATATTAAAGATACTTATACAGTACCTTTAAATACTCCTCTAGAAATAACAAATGATATTATTAAAGTAAACAATCCCCGTATAGATATAGAAAGCAATGATTCTAATCTTGTTATAAATAATAATATAATAACTAGTAATATAGAAGGTACCTTTACCATAAATGTCTATGGTAATGGAGATCTTCTAAAAACTACTGAACTAAGAGTAATAGATCCTAAATTAGAAGATAAATACTATGTACCATTAAATAGTTATTTAGATTTAACTAGCAATATACCTAAAGACGAAAGTGTTAAATTAGAAGTAAAAAGCAAAGATTCGAACTTATTAATAGATAATAATATAATAATAAGTAATTTAGAAGGCACTTTTGATGTAGAGATATCTGCTAATAATAATATTATTAAAAAAACAAAAATAGTAGTTACGGACGTAATTACTGAAAAGCCAAAATTATTTAATTTATCTAAACCTTATTTAACTTGTAAAGAATATGAGGGTGATAAAGCCAAGTTACTAGATGAAATATTAAACTTTCGTATGAACAGTGTTGAATATGGCACTAGAGCTTCGGTCGTTGAAGCCGCTCGTTTTATTACTCTAGAGTTTCCTCGTCGTGTAGCTTACTATTGGGAAAATGGACGCTTATATAAGACAGGAAGACATTATATTGATGGCGAAGGAAGATACTATCATAAAGGGTTATATTTAAGTACTGATAAGTACAAAGATATAGTTGCATCCATGCAAGGACCTCAAATGTGGGGTTGCAAAATGATAAACTGGCAAGATGATCCTCCAGATTTTGTAAGAAATCAATATTATCCTAATGGCTTAGATTGCTCTGGTTTTGTATCTTGGGTACTATTAAATGGTGGCTTTGATGTCGGTGATAAAGGTGCTGGTCCAGTAGGTGGTGCTTATGATTTAACAGATCTAGGTGACTTTAGATATATGAGTAATAGTCTAATAAACTCTGGTTTAATAAAAGTTGGGGACTTGTTCAGTACGAGTGGTCATATAGCTATCTTAATAGGGATGGATAGTAATTACTTCTATGTAGCTGAGTCTCTTAATCACTATGGAGGAGTAGTAATGAGAAAATACCAAAAAACTCAAATAACTCGTAATTTTCAACATGTAGTAATGATGGATGAAGTATATAAAAAAGATGGTGAATTAACCAATCTATGGTACTAGGGGGCTATTATGGAACAAAAAGGCTTAAATGATATGTATATGAAAAATAATACTAATCCCGATAAAAGTCATAAGAGTATGGAAGAAATAGAAGAAATGATTAATAATACTAAAATTGTTGAATCAACCAAGAGTAAAATGCCATATTTAGTAATAGGATTAATAATAGTAGTTATAGTATTAATCATCTTATTAATAATTCTAAATAATAAAATTAACTAGGAAGGCCAAGAGCCTTCTTTTCTTGACAAACAAACACAATAAATATAATATAACCTTTAAGTTTAAAGGAGCGGTATAAATGTTAATATTATCTATAACAATAGCTGGTGAGACTTTTGTATTTGCCAAATATTCTCAAGATAGCTCCAGAATTTATCAAACTGAAAAAGATCCCATAAAATCTTTTGATGAAGTATTGAAGAAAATCGCCACCCCATATATCGATTATTACCAAAAGCAATTACTTAATTCTAAAGATGATATTGATGTTCTAGCTAGAATAGTTTTTACCAATGCTTTGGGAGCAGTTAGAAAAAAAATGGGTTATGAACACATAGTGTATTCATATATACATACATATCTTCCGGTTATTTCTACTAGTATTAATGACTGTAGTATTTCCGATTTACAATCACACATGATAGATGAAATGATAAAATATGTATATAACGAAGGAATAATACCTATTAATCTAAATGCTGAATCTCTACTAACAGATTCTACATATCGAGAAGCCCAAAAAGAATTAGAAAGAGTGCTTCAAGAATTAGGCGAATTTGTAAAGAGTAATAGTATCCAAATTCAAGATCGGGCAGGAGAAGAGGTTAACGCTCTTTCAAGTGCGTTTAGTGACTTACCTAACTATGTACTAAATACAATAAGAACGGCCTTATTCCAAAATGCCGAATATCCATCTTTAAAGGAAGAAATAGTAAAAAAGATTAGAACGTACTTTACTGATAATTGGGAATTATACCTTCTTGGGGGCCTTCCTAAGATGTCACTTAGAAATTTTTATCAAAGTATTCCTCGTGAAACTATTATTAGAATAATCCTCGACTTTGGAGAAAAAAATCCAGTTAGTTTTGAAAATTTAGTTAATCTAGTAGGAAGATTTTGCCTAAAAGAAGATTTATCCAGTTATACTCGTGAAGAAATATATAAAGAATTATCTAGCGCTTATTATAACGTGATTAATATGTCTACAAAAATTCTAAATACAAGTCCTTTTTCTACTCCTGATTCCCCTAATACCCATCAATTTAGAATATTACCTCATAACCATAATAATGATAATAAAATACAATAAATGACCTTAAAGGTCTTCTTTTTGACTTGGTATATTCTTATAATCATAATCATATACTTTCTTCTTAGTTATTTGTTCATATATATAAGCTGCTAATAATTCATACTTATATAATAAAGAATCTTTATTAGGTCTAGTAGGTATTATTATGTCTTTTCTAATACTCTTTATATAATCTTGCCCATTTTTATTAAAACCTAATATTTTTATATAATCTAATCTAATATCTACATTATCTTTCTTAGTTAACCCAACTAATATATGCATTAGCATTCTATTTAACTTATTATAAGTGTATCTCTTAGTCTTTAAATTTAGCATTAATTCTTCATATGAATTAGATATCTTGATAAACTTTAGTATTCTATAATCTAGTCCCTCATCTACATCTAAGTATATAGATAAATCTTTATCAGTTAATATTTTAAATTTTAATAAATCAAATATATCTTCTTTATTAATTCTTATAATACTATCTACGACATCACTAGGCACATATTTATCTATCTTATCTTCATTAACTATCTTATTTCTAATATTCTGAGCACTAATTATCTCCTCGTTACTATCTATATCATGATAATCACTAGTTCTAAGTATACTAACAGGTTTAATCTTATCATTTATCTTTTTAATAGCTTTTATATAAGATATACCTAGTAAATCATTTGGATTAGTAATGTTTTCTTTAATATTTAACGCTTTAGCTAAAGCAGTAGGATAGTTAATACCCGTTTCTAAATATTCTTTAACTCTTTCTTCATAAGAAGGATCATTTAATTCTATATCTACAACTTTCTCTAATAAATCCACATTATTAGATTCACTACCAAAACATAATATATCTATCTTAAATTCACTAAGTATCTTAACTGCATAGTATCCGAATATATCTCCTGATTGTGTACCATATACAAAAGGTAATTCTAATACAATATCTATCTTATGGTTTAAAGCTATCTTAACTTTATCTTCTTTACATAAGACAGATAATTCTCCTCTTTGCATAAAATATCCATTTATAATAGCTATAACTAAGGAATTCGGATACATCTCCTTAATCTTATTAATATGATATAAATGTCCATTATGGAATGGATTATATTCAGCTATAACACCTATTACTTTCATCATATCAGTCCTTACTATATCAATTATATCATATAGAATTAAAAGTTCTTTTATTTAATTATAAATGTGTTATAATTATATAGCTAGTAGGTGTTTTATATGTTTATTGAATTAGCTAAAATAGATGAAAAAGGTATAGTAATAGACGATCATATTACTTTTGGTGAAGAATATTTGCATAAAACCCCAATAAAGAAATTAGAAAATATTGAAGTTAAGGGTAGAGCTTACTATAGCATTACTAATGAAATAGTATTTGATTGTGATGTAAAGGGTATAATGGTCCTAGAAGATTCCCTAACATTAGAACCAATAGATTACCCAATTAATATA
The DNA here is from genome assembly GCA_947303405.1 of uncultured Mycoplasmatota bacterium. Taxonomy (GTDB): domain Bacteria; phylum Bacillota_I; class Bacilli_A; order RF39; family UBA660; genus Coprovivens. The sequence goes on along the minus strand of CAMYYH010000025.1, from coordinate 109 downwards.
CATATTAACGAAGTACTAGGTGACAATACGGAAGAAAATGTTAAAAACACATCAAAAACACTTGATATTATTGACATTTTATGGCAAAATATTGTTCTAGAGGTTCCCA
>CAMYYH010000024.1 GCA_947303405.1 uncultured Mycoplasmatota bacterium | reverse complement strand
ACATATTCTGAAGTATATCCTAATATAACAGAGGATGAAAAAGGACTTAGGAAGCTGTTTAAACAATTCTCTTTCCCAGGAGGAATATCTTCGCATGTAGCCCCAGAAACACCTGGTTCAATTAACGAAGGTGGAGAACTGGGATATTCTTTAGCGCATGGTTTTGGAGCTGTATTTGATAATCCCGAATTAATCGCGGCTGTTGTAGTTGGTGATGGGGAAGCAGAAACTGGTACTTTGGCTACATCTTGGCATTCAAATAAGTTCTTAAATCCTAAAATAGATGGAGCTGTATTACCTATACTGCATTTAAATGAATATAAGATAAGTAACCCGACCGTACTATCAAGGATAAGTAAAGAGGAATTAACTAAGTTATTTGAGGGATATGGATGGGAACCTATATATGTAGAAGGTTCTGAACCAATGAAAATGCACGAATGCATGAGTAAGGCCCTAGATAAGTGTATAGAAAAAATAAAAGATATTCAAAGAGAAGCTAGAGTATTAAATAAAAAAGATAGGCCTATATGGCCGATGATTATTCTTAGAACACCTAAAGGGTGGACATGTCCAAAGATAGTATCTGATAAGGAAGTAGAAGGGACATTTAGAGCTCACCAAGTTCCAATCGATATGACCGGTGATGATCATCTTGCTTTATTAGAATCTTGGTTAAGAAGTTATCATCCCGAAGAACTATTTGATGAGAATGGCAAACTAATACCCGAACTAAAAAAACTAGCTCCTAAAGGCGAGAAAAGAATGGGAGCTAATCCACATGCTAATGGAGGTAAACTCTTAAAGGACTTAATATTACCTGACTTTAGAGAATACTGCTTAAGTGTTAAAAAACCAGGTGCTATTGAAGCTCAAGATATGATTGAACTAGGTAAATATGTTAGAGATTTATATAAATTAAACGAAAAGAATAGAAACTTTAGAATATTTGGACCAGATGAGACAATGTCTAATAGGTTATGGCATGTATTCGAATGCGAAAAAAGGGCTTGGATGGGTGAATTAAAGGACAATGACGAGAATTTAAGTCGTACAGGAAGAATAATGGATGCGATGTTATCTGAAAATATGTGCGAAGGATGGCTAGAGGGCTATCTTTTAACGGGAAGACACGGTTTTTTTGCTAGTTATGAATCATTTATAAGAGTAATAGATTCGATGACTAGTCAACATGCTAAATGGTTAAAGATATGTCAAGACTTACCTTGGCGTGAGGAGATAGCCTCTCTTAATTATATTTTAACGAGTAATGTATGGCAGCAAGATCATAATGGGTTTACACATCAAGACCCAGGATTTTTAAATCATATGGTTACTAAAAAGGCAGATACAGTTCGTATGTATTTACCTCCGGATACTAATACCCTACTATCTTGTTTTGAACACTGTATGAAGACTAAAAACTATATAAATGTATTAGTTACTTCTAAACATTTAAGACCACAATGGTTGAATAGAGATCAAGCTATAAAGCATTGTACTAAGGGATTAGGTATATGGAACTTCGCTTCTAATGATCAAGATAGCGAACCAGATTTAATAATGGCTTGTTGTGGTGAAACTCCAACATTGGAGGCTTTAGCTGCAACATCTATATTAAGAGAATACTTACCTAAAATTAAGATACGTTTTATAAACGTTGTTGATTTATTTAAATTACAATCTAGTACTAAGCATCCACACGGATTAACAGACGAAGAATATGATGCTCTATTTACTAAAAAGAGACCAATCTTATTTAACTTCCATGGTTATCCATCATTAATACATGAATTATTATATGAAAGATATAATCGAAATATAGTAGTTAAAGGATATATGGAAGAAGGGTCTATTACTACTCCATTTGATATGAGAGTTCAAAATGAAATAGATAGATTCCATTTAGTAATAGAGGCTTGTAAGTTACTTCCTAATCTTGGTAGTAAAGGTACATATTTAATTAATTTAATGCAAGATAAATTAGTTGAACATAAAGAATATATAAAAGAACGAGGTATTGATATGCCTGAGATAACTAGTTGGAAATGGAAAAATAAATAGTTCAGATTATTCTGAACTATTTTCTATTTCTTGTATTCTTTGTTTTTGATTATCTTTTTTCTTCTTATTAATGTTATTAATTATTAAAATTATAATAAATATGATAGCTAGTACCAGATTGATTATAGCGTATTTAGTAGTTAATTTGTTGAAGAACTTAATAGTATTAGCTGCGAGTATTGCGTCTTTGTTAATCTTGTTAACCAAGTAACTAAGAGCAAATAGGAATAGAGCATTAACTATTAAAACTATAGATAATGATTTTAATATAGCAAATATATTTTTATTATTTAGATATAATAACATACATACTAGTATTATACCTAGCATTAATAAACCCAATACAGTATCAGATAATATAATATTTAGTAATGTCTTAGCTCTTTTATCAAGATTAATTGGAGTAGATTCTTCTAGTACTTTATCAAAAGAACTAATAGCGTTGTCTACTTGTTTTTCATCTACTTGTTTACCAGTCTTCTCTTCGTATTTGCTTATGGCTTCTTTTAATACCTTTTCAAAGTTTTCTAAATTAGGTTTCTCTTTAGATATACCTGAAGTATATTTAAAATAAGCAGATATAAGATTCCCCATTTCCTCATCAAATTCATTCTCGTTTATATATTCGCTAATTCCCTCAGCGTCTTCTTCAATAAAGTTTTTTAATACTCCTTCTTCCACTTTTTTATCATTAACTTTTTCACTTATGTTATCTTTAACAATATTATATATATTATTACCAGCTAGAATAGTTCTTCCTACTATAATTATTGTTAATATAACAACTAGAGCTAATAATATATCTGTTAATAGATGATTAAATATCTTTTTCATATCAAGACTCCTTACTTAATCTTTCTATATATTATATAATAAAAATGGTGGTAAGTATGAATAAAATTGAAAAATTACAAAAAATGATTGATAATTCTAGTAATATTGTTTTCTTTGGGGGAGCTGGAGTAAGTACTGAATCTGGTATAAAAGATTTTCGTAGTGTAGATGGTTTATATAATGAGAAATATGATTATCCTCCCGAGATTATTTTATCTCATTCCTTTTTTATGACCCATACGAAAGAGTTTTATAAGTTTTATAAAGATAAACTGAATACATTAAATATTGAACCTAACATTACTCATAAATATCTTAAAGAATTGGAAGATAGTGGAAAATTAAAAGCTATTATTACCCAAAATATAGATGGATTACACGAAAAGACTGGATGTAAGAATATTCTTTTGTTGCACGGAACTATATATAAGAATTATTGTATGAATTGTGGAAAAAAGTATGATGCTGAATATGTTTTTAATAGTAAAGATGTACCTACTTGTGAATGTGGCGGCATAGTAAAACCTGATGTTGTATTATATGAAGAACAATTACATATGGATACGGTTAGTAGAGCAATAGAGTCTATTAGAGAAGCTGATTTATTGATTATAGCCGGAACTTCTTTAGCTGTCTATCCAGCTGCTTCTTATATTAATTATTTTAATGGTAAGAATATAGTAATTATTAATAAAGATAGTACTCCTTATGATAATAGAGCTAACCTAGTTATTAATGAGAAGTTAGGTGATGTTTTTTCAATGTTGGTTGTTAATAAGTAAAAAGTTATAAACAAAAAAGGATTATTGTTATAATCCTAGTGATTCATATTTTTTATTACCTGTACTATCTAATTCTTGAGCTTTATTATAGAGCATTTGAATTATTTGGTCTGGAGTTTTATCTTTTATTAATTCATGGTAGGAATTTATGTCCCCTATTATAGATTCAAATTTATCATTTGAATCTATTTTTATGGCTGGAACGCAAAATCTCTTTTTATTTAGTTTATTTCTATTATTAAATCTACCTACTACAGCCATAGCTTCAATGCCTGTATAAGCTTTTTTTAAAGTTAGACCTTTTAAGTCTCCTATTTTTAATCCTTGTTGTTCTATAGTAAGACTTGCATCTTCTAGTTTGATTAGGTCTTCGAAGCTGTGAAGGCCATACACTCCCATTGGATTTTCTTTATTATATTCTCCATAATCGCTAATATCTATATATTCTGATCTTTCAAGATGTTTACTTACTATTTCATCCTCAAGTATTTCTGGTAATTTTATACCTGTAGATACTTCTTTATATAGGCCATCCTCCATTAGTATAAATAAAGATAAGTTATTCTCTATATAACTATATAATAAAGCATCATAATATGTCTTATCTCCATCTACTATGGTAGATGAAGATAGTCCTTTTCTAATAACATATCCTGCATATAGATACTGAGAAGGAATATTTTTTAATAAGTAGTTAAACATTTTTATCCTTCTTTCTCACTTTTCCTCGCTGGAATTTATATACTATCATTAGCGATAGTTTATATGGTATGAATCTGTTTAAGAATATACCTAATCTAACTGATAAACCTGGTATTATTATTAGTTTATTCTTTAGACATTTATCAATAGCGTACTTGGCTACGTATTCGCTACTTAGAGCTTTAACAGTGAAAGAACCTCCGGCTACTTTATTAAAATTAGTATCTACTGGCCCAGGACATAATACACTTATATGAACATTACTTTTATTACATCTTAATTCTTCATAGATAGCCATTGTCCACTTAGCAACATAGTTCTTAGTAGCATAGTAAGTATTAAGATATGGTCCTGATAAGAAACCTGCACTACTAGCTATATTTAATATCCTACCACTATCTCTTTTAATCATATCTTGTAAGAATAATTTGGTTAAAATATGTAGAGAAGTAATATTTAAATCTATCATTTTAAGTTCTCTACCTAAGTCTGTTTCCCAAGTATTACCAAATAGGCCAAACCCGGCACCATTAACTAGTAAATCTATTTTTTTATCTTTAGTTAGTTCATATAATCGAAAAGCATTGTCTCTAGTACTTAGATCTATAGGGATTATTTCTACTTCTGTTTTACATTGTTTTTTAGTTTCTTCTAATCTGTTTTTATCTCTACTTACTAAGATTAAATCATAACCAAGATTACTTAGATAAATAGACATATCTCTTCCTATACCAGAGGAAGCGCCAGTAATTAGTGCTATCATTTTCTCACCCTCTATTTTATTTTAAGATAATTTATTGCTGTTGGCAATAGTTATAAACCATGAAAAAAGAGCATAAAATACGCTCTTTTAGAAAAATAGATGTCTGATATTAATCTATTTGTTTTATTTTCTTTCAAGCATTTCTATTAGTGGTGGTAGCATTTGTTTCTTACGAGATATTACTCCTTCCATATAATATCCTTCTTCTATATCATCTATACCATAAGCATCTTGTAATAATTCTTTACTACTCTCATTAAAAAATACATATGAACCATTTTTTATAATATCTGTTACGAATAATAAAGCTATTTTAACATTACCTATATTACAAATAGAGTTTAAACTAGAGACAATTTCTTTTTCTCTTCTAGATATCTCTTTAAAATCCATTGTATTTGTTTGCCCAATTACCATGTTAATTTTATCAAACTTAAAGGTTTTCATATCTGAATGAATTATTTCTTCTACAGTCATATTGGCTACGGAAGTTGAAGCTTCAAACATTTTTCTACCATATTTATAAACATCTAGTTTAGCTATTTTAGCTAGTTCTTTTGCTACTTCTATATCTTCTTTGGTTGTAGTTGGTGACTTAAACAATAAGGTGTCGGAAATGATTGAAGATAACATGATGCCGGCAATATTTTCAGGTATTTCGATATGTGCTTCTTTATATATTTTATATAATAATGTACAAGTACAGCCGACAGGAGATATACGAAAATTGATTGGAGTGGCTGTCATTAACGTACTTAAATTATGATGATCTATTATTTCAACTATTTCAGCTTCTTCAATTCCATCAACACTTTGAGCAGCTTGATTATGATCAACTAAAATAACTTTTTGTTTTTGAAAGGTATTAATATCTACTAATCTTACCATACCTAGACATTTATTTTTTTTATCTATTATTGGATAGTTAGTGTGACCATATTTATTAGTAGTATCAACGAAGTCATTTCTATAATCGGATATATTAAAAGAAATTGGTTTTTCGTTAATATTAATTCTTTTTACGGCATTGCTAAGTCTTACTAGATTAGAAGACTTAAAGGTATTATATGGAGTAGAAATAACATTAATCTTATTCTTTTCAGCTATAGATAATAATTCTTTAGGTAGTGTTCCATTATTAACTAGTATTAATAGTTTTATGGAAGAATTAACGGCATATTCCATTATTTTATAGCGATCTCCTACTATAAGGATATCATTACTACTAAGTTTTATATTTTCAATAAATGTTTTACTCTGATAAGCAGCTATTAATAAATTACCTTGTATTTCTTCAGAAAATTTAAGTATTTCTTTTCCTTTTAAAGCTGTTAATAAGCTAGTATAAGAACTATCTAAAAATAGCATTTCTTCATCTATTAGAAATTTAGAAATCTCTTTAACGTTTACATAACCTGTTAACTTATTATTCTTATCTACTAGTGGTAACCCTGTTACACCAAGTTCTTCCATTTTTTTATAAGCTTCAAAGATTGATGTATGTTGTTCTACAAAAGCTTCTTTATTATAATGCATATTTTTTATACGAACTTTAACATCATTTAAGAATTTTGGTTCATTAATATTAAAATAATCTAAGACAAACTTGGTTTCTTTATTTAAATTTCCTAAAACTCTTGGTTCAGTATGTCCACCTAGTTTATTTTTTAAATAGGATAAAGCTATACTTGCACATACTGAGTCGGTATCTGGTATTTTGTGTCCAAAAATATAGGTTGTTTGCATTCTAATCATGCTCCTTTATTATGTATAAATTATAACATAAGAAAATAAAATAGATATACACCTATTTTATTTTCTTATTAAATGAGATGGAACCCCATCTTTAAAGATTGGGTATAACTCTCCTTGTATTAAAGGTCTAACATAAGATAGATATGGTGTTTTTAGTCTATTATGCTTAGTGCATATCCACTCTCTTGGTACTTTTTTTTCAACATTAGCAATTGAATGAATATCATATAGAGAATAATTAATACTATATTTTTTATCCTTCTCTCTTTCCATGATAACCATCATTCCTGTTTTTCCATCATTTGCCGCTTCAACAGCTTTAGCACCAACGGTCTCTGCTTCTTCAATATCAGTTAGAGAGGCTAAGTGAGCTGCTGCTCTTTGAAGTGTTGATAATTCTACAGCTCTAGTTTTTAAACCTGTTTTATTGGCTATTATGCTAGCTAGTGTGGCAGCACTTCCAGACAATTGCTTATGCCCAAAAGCATCAACTTTTCTTTCAGTAGCTAGTTCACATATGAATTTCCCTTCAGCGTTTTGAATACCTTCAGAAATAGCTATTACAATGGATTTTTTTTCTTGTGCTAGTTTTTCAATTTTTTTAGTAAACTTATCAATATCAAATGGGATTTCCGGTAAGTAGATAGCATCTACTCCTTCACAAGTATCATCTTGGGCTAAGGCTGCCGCAGCAGTTAGCCATCCAGCATGTCTACCCATTATCTCAACAATACAAACAGTAGGTTTTTTAATACCAAAAGAGGCATTATCTCTTATTATTTCTTTTAAGCTAGTAGCTATGTACTTAGCGGCACTACCATAACCAGGACAATGATCGGTTATCGGCAAATCATTATCTATTGTTTTAGGTATACCTATAAATACTTGTTTTTTATTATTATCTTTAGCATAATCTGATAGCATTTTTATAGTATCCATCGAATCGTTTCCACCTATGTATAAGAAGGCATCTATGTCATATTTATCTAGTATTGTAAATATGTTAGCGTATACTTCAGGAGCATCTTCATACTTAGGAAGTTTATAACGACATGACCCCAAGAATGCTGATGGAGTCCTTTTTAATAATTTAATGTTTTCATCGGTATTTAGATATTCATCTAAGTCAATGATGTTTTCTCCTAAAAACCCTTCTATACCATAGACCATACCATATACTTTGTTAACACCCAATTCCTTGGCTTTTTTATATGCTCCAGCTACACTAGAGTTAATTACAGCAGTTGGTCCGCCAGATTGGCCAATTATAATGTTTTTCATTTTTTCATCACCTTTGCTTAGTATATCAAAAAAAAAGGCAAGAAACTAGTTCTTCGCCTATTTTTAAAAGACTTTTAGGATATTTTCTTTGGTTTTTTCTATATCATATTCTAAAGCTGTCTTTCTAGCTTCTTCTATTATTCTATCAATATCTTTTTCATTAGTTACTTTTACAATGGTTTTAGTCAATTCTTTATAGTCTTTGGGTTTAAATAAGAAGCCATTTACTCCATCCTTAACATAATCTGTTGGCCCATAATTATTGGCAGCAATTACTGGTATTTGACAAGCCATAGCCTCAAGCCCTACTAATCCAAGAGACTCACTTTTACGATATGTTGGAAATACAAAGATATCTAGTGAATTATATATATATACTAAATCGTCTTGAGTAACCATATTTCTTATTATGACTAGGTCTTCTAATTTATTCTTTTTAATAAGTTTAAGCAATTGATCTTCTTCACTACCAGTTCCCACCATAATATACTTGTATTTATTAAACTTTTTATTACTCTTTAATTCATTTATAGACTTGATAAGGGTATCATAACCTTTATTTTTTTCAAATCGAGATATGTAACCTATGTAAGAATAGTTTTTATCTAAATTAGCTTTTTCTTTAGCTAATTCTTTATCAATACTTATGAATTTACTAGAGTTTATTCCTCCAGAAGGATAAATAAATATTTTATCGTTACTTACTTTGTATTCTTTATTTACAATAATAGCAAAATAGTTAGATGGGACTATTACGGTATCAGCGTATTTTAAATACTTTCGACTTCTATTAATATTCTTTTCTTCAAAGTCATAGTCAGCGACCACATCATTACCATGTGCATTTAATACTAGCTTAATACTTGGTTTAAGTTTTTTTACTATTATTCCACCTAATGATGAATGAGATATAAAATGAACATATACATAATCATAAGAACCAAACAAACCTCTTAGAATAGTTATTGTATGTAGTTTTATATAAGCTAACAGCTTTATTATTTTGTTTTCATGTTTACTCATTGTATTCTTAGTAACTATGTAATTGTTGTCTAATAGTAAGTAATAAACATTCTTGACAAAAGATCCATAGTGTTTATTCTTGGTAGATGGATACATATTTGATACTAGTAATATTCTCTTTTTATTATAATCTCTATCATATTTATTAAGAAAGAATAATAGTGCTAAGTATATAGATACTTGTGGTTTAAATAAGATATGACCCGAGAAACAAGATATAAATAGTAAGAATAAGAATATATTTTTATATATTCCATAGAATCTAGTATTTAGTATTATATTAAATAATAGTAATAAGTAATAAGTAGTACCTATTATACCTATACTATAAAAGATATCTAGAATATCTATTTCTATGTCTTTTATACTTAATATTTTTGATCTACCAATACCTAATAGTCTTTTAGTAATAGATGATTTATTATATTCTTTTTTTATTTTTTTGGCATTTGATAATCTTTTACTAAAGATAATATTATCAACGTTTTCTTTAGTGAATACTTCTTTTAAAGATGTTACATTATAGTAATTAGTGCTTGTAATATAGTTTTTATATATAGGTGTTAAAGGAATAATAATTAATACACTAATGATAGCTAAGATAGTTAATACTAATTTCTTTTTTAAACTTTTCTTGTTGATAAGCAATGACTTAGTAACAAGATAACTACAAATAATAATAGATCCAAAGAACATTACTTTAGTACCAATTATGAGAGTACATACAATGTATTCCGTAATATATAGTACTTTTAATATTTTCTTTTTATCCTTTAAATAAATAAGTGATATAGGTAATAAACATAATAATATTGCACTTATTTCGTTACCACCACTATATAAGCCTATAAAGCCTTCTTTATTAACATAGTATTCGGATATATCAAAACCAAAACCAAATATATAAGGTATTATAAGTGTATTTAATAGAATAAAAGATATAATTAATATTAGATTTTTATTAATCTTTTTATCTTCATATTGAGAGAAAAATAATATCATAAATGGTAAATAAAAAATTTGAAATATATTAGATAGTTCAGTGATAGTACTATTTAAGATGAAGATATCATATAAGAGATATATTAAGATAAATATTAAATAAGAATATAGGTATTTTCTATTCCCATGATTCTTAAATAAGTATACGAAGATTATAAAAAAGAATATACCTCTAATAATTAGACCTATAGATATAGTATTAGGTAGATATCTTTGCTGAAGAGATATTAATATATCTAAAAATGGTTGTAGTAATAAAAAGTATAATATTATCTTTTTCATAAGCCTTCTCCTTTCTATAATTCTATCATAAAAAAAGAACTTTTAGCGTTCTTTCTTTAACATTTCTAGATTGTTAAGATATAGTTCATATAGTTGTTTATTCTTTTTATTAATAATCTCTAGGATTATTCCAGAAACCCACATTAACAAGGATATTATTATTAATACTAATGAAAGGATTAAGGTTGGAAATCTTGGTACTAATCCTGTTTGAAAATACTCAATTAAGATTGGAATGAAGAATCCTATTCCCGTGATTAAGAAGAGCAACGCTAATATATTAAAAAATATAGTTGGACGATATTCTTCAAATAGTCTTGCTATTGTCCCTAATACCTTGATTCCATCAATAATAGTATTTAGCTTAGATTGACTTCCTTCGGGCCTATCTCGATATTGTACTGGTACTTCGACAACTTTAAAGTTTTTATCAACGGCATGAATAGTCATTTCTGTTTCTATTTCAAATCCTTTAGAAAGAACAGGAAATCCTTTAACGAATTCATAAGAAAGCGCTCTATATCCTGTCATTATATCTTTGATTCTACTTTTAAATATTTGGTTAATAAACAATCTAACTACAACATTTCCCATGCCATGGAATAGTCTTTTATTCTCTTTAAAATAGGTACTTGATAGACGATCTCCTACAACCATATCTGCTTTACCACTTAATACTAAATCACACATTTCTTTGGCGTTTTTAGCAGGATAAGTGTCATCTCCATCTGTAATCAAATAGCAGTCGGCATCTATTTCTCTAAACATAGTCCTAATAACGTTACCTTTTCCTTGTCTATATTCATATCTTATTATGGCTCCGGCTTTTTTGGCTATTTTATCTGTACCATCAGTAGAATTATTGTCATAAACGTAGATGTCAGCTTCGGGCAAGGCTTTCTTGTAGTCTTTAATAACCTTTTCGATTGTTTTGGACTCATTAAAGCATGGAATTAATACAGCAATAGTCTTTTTTTTCACGTCAATCACCTTGTTACTATTTTAACATATGGCTTTTATACTGGAAAGAAAAAAGATAGTTTCCTATCTTATGTTAAAAATCTTCTTTTTGTTTTTAAGTATGATTACTAATAATGATCCGGCTAATATAGCCATAATTGTATAGCTTATGAAAGATCCAGTATCTGGATTTTTTACATCCGTTCCACTGTCATCCACTATCTTAGGGTCACTTGCATTAGTTGAAACACTACTTTTTATTACATTAAGATTAATAGTGTATGTTTCTACTTGTTCTTCTTTAGAAGCTTTTACTATGATTTGATTTTGTCCTTCTTGGACACTTACTTTTCCGTCTCCTTCAATAATAACCGTCTCCTCTGTAGGTACGGCAATTATATTAGCGTAGTCTAGTGAGGTGGTTAACTGTAAATTCCATGATGTTTTGCTAAGACTTAGTTCTCCTATTCCTTCCACTTCTAATTTGCTTAGTAAGCTGGCAGCACTTGCTTTTATGGGGATTATTAGTAACAACGCAAGCAATATAATATTGGTGGTAATCTTCTTCATATTATTACTCTCCTATTCTTGGCATAAGTGTAAATCACTTCTTGTTTATTGTAAATATATTAACATCATTATTTACATTGCTTTCGTAAAAGATGACTAGTATAATTGTTAATCTTATATACTTTATGTATTATACTCATTGTATTTTTTGATTGTTATAACCTAGTATCTATGGTTGTAATATGAACAAATATTTGATAAAATTAAGCCGATTAGGAGAATGTATATGGAGAGGTTTGAATTAGTATCAGATTATAAACCTTCTGGAGATCAACCGGAAGCTATTAAAAAGTTAGTAGAGGGATTAAAAGAAGGTAAAAGAGATCAAGTATTATTAGGCGTAACTGGATCAGGTAAAACATTTACTATGGCTAATGTTATAGCTGAAGTGAACAAACCTACTCTAGTACTAGCTCATAATAAGACTTTAGCTGGTCAATTATATGGAGAGTTTAAAGAGTTATTTCCCAATAATCATGTAGAGTATTTTGTATCTTATTATGATTATTATCAACCAGAAGCGTATGTACCTCAAAGTGATACATATATAGAAAAGGATGCCTCTATTAATGAGGAAATAGACGAATTAAGACACGGGGCAACTAGTGCTTTAATTAATAATAGAGATGTTATAGTAGTAGCCTCTGTATCTTGTATATATGGTATTGGTGAAAAAGAAGAATACGAAAAAATGATGTTAATACTTACTGTAGGGGAAGAAATTAAAAGAAGTGAAATAATTAATAAATTAGTAGATATGACTTATGAAAGAAATGATATGGATTTCCATAGAGGAACTTTTAGAGTTAGAGGAGATGTTATTGATATTATACCTGTTAATGAAAGAGCTGCTGGTATAAGAGTTGAACTATTTGGAGACGAAGTAGAAAAACTAACTACTTTTGATCCTTTAACTGGGGCAATGATACAAAATAAAAAGACTGTTACAGTGTTCCCGGCCTCCCACTTTGTTACGGGTAAAGATAAATTACAAGAAGCTATAAGAAGAATAGAAAAAGAGTTAGAAGAAAGACTAAAGGTATTGCATGATAATGGTAAGCTACTAGAAGAACAAAGATTAAGAGAAAGAACTAATTATGACTTAGAAATGCTTAAAGAAACAGGTTTTTGTAGCGGAATAGAAAACTATTCAAGGCACTTAGCTTTAAGGACTGAGGGAGAAACCCCATCTTGTTTAATAGATTTCTTTCCGGATGATTTTCTACTTATGATTGATGAATCGCACGTTACATTGCCTCAAGTAAGAGGGATGTATAACGGAGATAGAATGAGAAAACAAACTCTTGTAGATTATGGCTTTAGATTACCTAGTGCTTTAGATAATAGACCATTAAAGTTTGATGAGTTCGAAAGAAAGATTAATCAAGCTATATATATATCGGCTACTCCTGGGGATTACGAATTAGACTTAGTTCATGGTGAGACTATAGAGCAAATCATTAGACCAACCGGTTTGCTAGATCCGATTATTGAAGTTAAACCTTCAAATGGGCAAATAGATGATGTGATTGAACAAATAAGAACAAGAATAACTGTTAATGAAAGAGTATTAATAACTACATTAACTATAAGAATGGCTGAAGAGTTAACTAATTATTTAAAAGATGTTGGTATTAAAGTAGCATATTTACATAGCGAAATTAAGACTCTAGAAAGAATGAAGATTATTAAAGAGCTTAGAATGGGTAAATATGATGTTGTGGTAGGTATTAATCTACTTAGAGAAGGATTAGATATACCTGAAGTAAGTTTAATATGTATTATGGATGCGGATAAGCAAGGTTTCTTAAGAAGTACAAGAAGTTTAATACAAACTATTGGTAGAGCGGCGAGAAATGCGAATGGTAAGGTTATAATGTACGCTGATAACATGAGCGAATCTATGCTAGAAGCTATTTCTGAGACTGAAAGAAGACGTAGAATACAAGAAGAATATAATATAAAAAATGGTATTACCCCAAAAACTATTATTAAAGAGATAAGAGAAGTTATTAGTAATGAAGACGATAATAATATAGATAAAATCGAAAGCACTAAGATAAGTAAAAAAGAAAAACAAGAAATAATGATTAAGATTGAAAAAGAGATGAAAGAAGCGGCTAAGAACCTAGACTTCGAAAGAGCTATGGAATTAAGAGATATCCTATTTGAGATGAAATCGGAATAAACTTTGTTTTTTCTCTTAAATAGTGTTATTATATATTTGTTGATGTCCTCGTAGCTCAGTAGGATAGAGCGATCGCCTCCTAAGCGATAGGTCGTTGGTTCGATTCCAATCGGGGATACCAGTAAATAAAAAAAAGACTATGTCTTTTTTTATTTTAATAAGCTTATTTATTATTATTGTAACGCCCTACTATATTGGATGTCTAAAGATCTTTCTAAATAATCTGATATCATGATATTTATTTTTCTTATTAAATCTTTTATAGTTTGGATGTATATTTCATTGTTAGGATTATAATTATTGCGTAGTGATATTAAAAAGTACTGAACTTTATTTTGTAATAATAGTAGTTGTTCATAATAATCTATATTATCTATTGTATTTAAACTATTCTGAAGGATAGTGTCAGAAGAAGAAAAGCAGGTTAGAATTTGAGCATTTTCTTTATCTTGGATACGAGAGGCAAAATATAGGTAATAATCAATAGTTAAATGGTTTAATAAGTAGAACTTAAATAATGTAGAATAACTAGAGTTAAGTATATCAGTGAATAATTCATCAGTGGTTTGAGATGAATTACTGGCAATATATGCAAATACTTTTTCGGGTGACATGATAAACAATAATGAATTTCTATTTATATTAAGTTTAAAATCATTTTCATTCAATATGCCATAACAAATAGAGTCATATTGGTTATTATTAGAGTTATCACCATGTATAAATGTAGTTCGTGTATTATCTTTTTCTACCACTCTTTGTTGGCCAATAAAAATGAGAGATTTAACAAGTTTATTAACTAATATTGTATTAGAACTTCTAATAATTTTTATGATAATATCATAGTTTCCAGAAAGGACAATTTTATCTATCATGGCATCATTTGGTATATTAAGAACATAGTTATACATTAATTCAAGATCATCACTATCAATTACTACTTTTGCTAGTTTGGCAATTGGGACATTAGGAACGTTAAAAGAAAAAGCAAAAGCCACATTAGCATCGCCTAATTCAACTATTCGATTAGCCAATTTATTAACAGGCGCATTAGGAACATATCTAGCAAACCTATAAATATCTAAAGCTTTTCCCAACTCAATTACCTTATCTGCAACTAGGTCAACCGGTACATTTGGAACATCTTTGGCAAATCTATACATAATATCAAGATCGTTTGATGCTATGATTTTTGTTGTAAATTCTTGTGTATTAATATTAGGATGACTGACAGCAAAGTTATATATAAATTCGTAATCGTTTGAGCGTAATATAGCAGAATAAAGTTTAGGAGCTTCCTTTTCGCTGACCAAATCAACCATTTCGCAAAGGGTATTAGCATCGTTAAAACTAATAACTAAATCTACATATTTATTACAATCTATTCCTTCTAATTTTGTTAATAAGCGAAAAGCTCGACTTTTATATTGGCTAAAAGCCGCTAAAACCACTTTATCGCTATCAAAATGTAAAGCTTTAGCAAACAAATAATAGTTGCTGACTCCGGTAATTGGATTTTCTTCAAAATATGTAATAATTTTAGCAACTTCGAATAACAATCTCTTGGAATCATCGTTTAGTTGATTAGCGTATTGTTCACAAAATTCTAAAAACTCATTGAAGTCTTTATATGATGACTCAAAGGACTTTCTTTTACTATTAAATTCCTTAAAGATTCTTTTGTAATATACATATAAAGAAAGAACATAGAAATCTATTGGTATATTGATATTATTATTTTTGGCTAGCAGATTAATATAATGAGCAAAAGATGATTGTTCGTAATATTCACAAGAGAGTATTCCGGTTTTTAAAAGTGAAAAATCAAGGCTTGGATAATAGTATAATACCTTATAAATATATTCTATTACTTTTAATTCTATTATATTTTTTATACATAAAGCAAGAGCATCTTTTTCATTTTTAGCAGCTGCCATCTCTGCTGCATACATATACTGTTCAAAAAATATCTGCTGTTGAGTTGGTTTTCTTACTGTTTGTACTTTTTTTTCCATAAACAATCCCCTTAATGGCGTTTATTATATAATAATTTGGTGATTTTGCAAATACAAAGAAAAAAGGAGTATTTATTTACGCTATCGCTTTGATATTATAAATAAATATACCTTCACTCTTTGTTTCTATGGAAAACTCAATCATTTCTTCATCGTAGATAGGAAAGCTATCATCTGCTAGATGAACAAAGATTTCTTCATCATCCCCTATCTCGATAAATCCACATCTTGACGAACTATTCCACCATTTTACTCTACCTTTCATCTCACACCTCATACCATATATATATTATAACATACATTTGTTCTTCGAGGTGCATTAATAGATATATAAAAAAGTTATAGTAAGATAAAAAATAGTTATACTTTATTTAAATATTTTATAGGCTATTCCTCCTAGGTAAGAAACTATTTCATTACTAGGATTTATCGCTATTTCTTCATTATTATCGTTATGTAAAATGCTAGATAATTTTAATACTAATAATGGTCTATTATTATTTTCAAATACTCCTAAGAGATTGTTATTATTATCTATTGTTAATCCTTCTAGTCCATAATCTTTTATATAAATACGATCTATTAGATTACTACCTTTATCATCTATTTCATATATTAATATAGATGATTTAGTTTTTCCTAGCGATTGACTACATATTAGGTATTCTTTATTATTATATTTACTTATAGATATTCCTTGTATTCTAGAGCTTATTCTATATTTATTCACTTTATTGTTAGTTATAAACACTTCGTTAGTATCGTGATTATAATCTATATTGAATTTATAAAGGCTACTCTTTCCAATAGGATTAAATGAAGCAATATATATATTATTATTATAGTAATAAACTGAAGAAGATTCAGCTTTAGAATCTATTTTTCGCATATTAATACTGTTTTTTATTATTATAGATGGATATTCTTTTTTTAATTTATTTAAGTCTAATTGAAAATCATTAGAATTTTTTATTAATTCTCTTATTACTTTGTAATTATATGTAAATATTTTGCCCCGAGTATTAGTTATAAATAATATATCTCTTGAATTATCGAAAGTTATTCCCCCAACGTGGGCTTTAGTGTCTAAGATGATTCCTCCCTTAAGGATGTGATCTTCTTGCGAGTAAAAGTATATACGAGAATTCTTATTCTTTTTATAAGCGCTAATAACTAGGTTATTATCTATCTCTGTAATACTTTGAACGATATATTCATCTTCTAGTATTTCATTATAATTTAACCCATAATCTGTAACCAAATTATTATTTAGTTGTTTTGTAAGAGCAACGTAATTACTATAGTTATTAGGAGTCTCTACTATTGCGGGGGGGATTATATACATATTCTTCCTCCTATTGTTTGTATAGACTTGGATTATCATTATTGTAGGATAATACTTTTATACTCTTTATCTCCTTTAAAGAAGTATTATCTAGAGAATAATTAAGAAAGTCTTCTAGGCAATTAAATTCTAGTTCATCTATATAGCAGGTATATTCATTATCTCTTTTTACTACTTCTATAGCATATATATTGTTTATTTCTATGTATGATAATGGTAATCCGTATTCTTTTATATTAGTTATAAACTCCTTTTTTTCTATTTTGATTGGTTTATAAGGGAATACTTTTTCTTTATTCTTATACGAATATATTTCTTTTAAGAATTTTACTTCTTTGATATAGGATATTATAGACATAATAATTATTATTGATATTATAAATAAAGGATATAAGAAAAATGAGTATTTAGTAGATA
>CAMYYH010000023.1 GCA_947303405.1 uncultured Mycoplasmatota bacterium | reverse complement strand
TATAGATTTTCCAACTTTATAATTATATATACTAAATATTAATATTTCATTTATCACATTTTATATTTATCTAATCTTCCTACTTGCATCTTCATCAACTTTACAATCATATAGTCTTTCAAGTTGTTTAGAAGATGCAGAAATTTTAAACAATAATAATTGGCAAGATGTAGAGAAAAACAAATAATCGGAAGATTAAGATATTACATTCAATTAAGTAGATATAAAAAATCAAGGATGAACTAATGCCCACTTTAATCCTTGATTTTTATTTAAAAACCATATTTTGTAAATGTCATTATTATGAACTAATTATTTCTTATTGGTTGTTTCTTGGTACAAATTAAAATAAATAAATTTATAATAAATATAATTATTCTCGCAAGGCCATAATATAGTATAAAGGCAGCATAATTCATTCCAGAAAACAATCCACTATCACATATATAAGCAAAATTATTAACAACAGGAGCGTTAAATTGTAAAAATATAAACGTTATTAGAGCTAATAAAGAAAACTCCCCAATATAAAAAGTAAAAGACCTATCTTTATAATATAAACAAGTTATTAGTAAAGCAATAATAATTGATAGGAAAAGTGCTGTATAAATAGCAGAATCTAAGTACGAACAATTTCCTTTGATTAACAACTTAGAAATACAATAAATAATATGAAGCAATAAAAATTCAATAAAAGAACAATATAATACATTATTTAAAATTTTCTTTACTTTCTTTTTCATATAATCACCTATAATAAGTATACAAAATAAGAAAATAAAATCAAGATATGCTAAACTTAAAAAGAATTATTATTACTTAATCGAATAATAATTGGCAGTATTAATGAAATAATAGTATTTATAATTGTCTATAATTAAAATAATTGTAATATTCAGATATTAGGAGAAAAAAATTAAAAAACTTTTGCTCTAAATCGGGGCTTAAATTCCTTTCTTAAACACAAAAAAACTCAATTTTAGCAATTGAGTCTATCTGTAAGTCGAAAAATTTCGACGATTTTCATAAATGGGGCGAAATATGGGGATCGAACCCATGCATACCGGAGCCACAATCCGGCGTGTTAACCACTTCACCAATTCCGCCATAAGCAAAAATATAATAACATCTAATTGAATAAAAAGCAAGTATGTATTATAATTCAAACATAAGTGTAAGGTGTGATATCATGAACAAACTACAATATATATTATTAGAAGTTTCAAAAAAAGAAGAAGAAACCAAATGGTATATGAAAATATTAAAAAAAATAGGAGACGAAATTAAAGATTTTGGTAATGACTTTAGAGATTTCTTTTTAATGATTAAGGGGATTACTTATGATGCCTTAGCAGAAAAGTATGGAGAAACAGGTGTTACATTAGTATTCATAGCAATTATTATTGTAGCAATTATGGTAATTGCCACAGTAATAATACGCGGTAAAAGTGAATAATCCTTGATTTATGAAGGCAAAATGGTTAAAATAACAATATGGGAGGTATAAAGATGGCAAAGGAAAAAAAAGAAGAAGTTAAAATTAATTTAGATGATGAATACGAAGAATTATCTTTAGAAGATAGAGTTATCAGCATCGAAAAGAAAGTTAATTGGACTTTTGGACTAACTATAGTAATAACAATACTATTAATACTAGTATTAATATTTGTACTAGCTAGTGACACAGCTCCAAGTGAAACAAAAAATAATGGAAGCGATACTCAAGAAAGTACTAATGCAGATTATGATGTAAGTTCATTCAAAGAAATAACTGCTCAAAGTATTAAGAAAACATCTAAAGGTAAATCTATCCTTGTATACATTGGAAGATCAACTTGTGGATATTGTGTTCAATATGTTCCAGTTCTAACAGAAATACAAAAAAAATATAATAGTTATACAACATATTATATTGACATTGCTAAGATTATTGATTTCAGTGGAACAGGTGGTGTTCTAGATTCTGAAGCAAATGAAATAATGCAGAATCTTGATAAAGACTTCATGGATTCTAACTGGGGCGCTACTCCTTTAACACTAGTTGTTAAAGATAGTAAAATAGTCGATTCAATAGTTGGATACGTAGACGCAACAACATTAGACAACTTTGTAAAAAGTAACAAACTTGCAAAATAATTTGCAAGTTCTTTTTTTGTGCTAAAATATTAATTGGTGATTACTATGATCTTAAAAGATTTAAGTATGTCTTATGGTTTACAAACAATATTTGAAGACGTTAATATTCAAATAAATGATAGAGAAAAGGTTGGTATAATTGGGGTTAATGGAGCCGGAAAATCTACTCTATTTAAACTTATTCTGAAAGAATTAGAACCAGATAAAGGACGTATTATTCTAAGAAATAATCCTCATATAGGTTTCTTACCCCAAGTAATAAAAGATGAAATACCAAATCTAAACATATCAGTATTTGATTACCTACTATCCGGAAGACCTATAAAAGAATTAGAAGATAAACTAAGTAATACCTACTATAAAGCTTCTATAGAACAAGATGAAAAAAAGATAAAACTATTAATGAAAGATATTAGTAGTATTCAAGCTAAACTAGAATATTATGATGTCTATCAAGCAGAAAATATTCTACTAAAAATAATAACCGGGATGAATATAGATAGTAATCTTTTAGATTTATCCCTATCTAGTTTATCGGGAGGTCAAAAAAGTAAAATAGCCTTTGCAAGATTACTATATTCCAATCCAGAAATACTATTACTAGATGAACCCACTAACCATCTTGATCAAGATACCAAGGAATACATTATTAACTATCTAAAAAGCTATAATGGTATAATTCTAGTCATTTCCCATGATATAGAATTCTTAGACGCTGTCACCACTTCCACACTCTATATAGATAAAACTACTCACCAAGTAGAACTATTCCCTGGCAATTATAAAAAATATAAAAGGATAAAAGAAGAAAGAAAAAAAACTTTAAAAAGAATTGCCGAATCTCAAGAAAAAGAAGAAGAAAAATTAAAAAGAATAATAGCTAAGTATATAGGCGGGAATGAGAAAAAAGCTAAAATAGCTAAAGATCGACAAAAGAAACTAGCAAGACTGGAAAAAGAAAAAGTCATAATAGAAAAAGACAGTAAGAAAACAAGATTTAAACTTAAAATAGATAATAAAAGCGGTATAACCCCTATTAAAGTGGATGGTCTAACCTTTGGATACAAAGAAAATAATCTTTTATATAAAGACCTAACCTTTGATATATCGAGAGGAGAGAAAGTACTTATCATAGGTAAAAATGGTATTGGTAAATCTACTTTATTAAAATTAATTATGACCGAATTAAAACCCATAAAAG
This sequence comes from uncultured Mycoplasmatota bacterium, assembly GCA_947303405.1. Taxonomy (GTDB): domain Bacteria; phylum Bacillota_I; class Bacilli_A; order RF39; family UBA660; genus Coprovivens. The sequence continues at coordinate 14,655 of CAMYYH010000023.1, read as the reverse complement.
GTACTATAGATATAAATGAGAAAGTCTCAATTGGTTACTACGCTCAGGAGCACGAAATACTAGATGATGAAAAATCTATTATAGACAATTTTACTAATACTAAACTTAGTATGGGCCAATTAAGAGCTTATCTTGGAAGCTTTTTATTCTTCAATGATGAGATATTTAAAAAAATAAAATATCTATCTCCAGGCGAAAGGAGCCGTGTAGCATTAGCTAAAATATCTATTAACCACCCTAATCTTTTAATACTAGATGAACCTACTAACCATTTAGACCCCGAAACCCAAAGAATAATAGCCGACGTTTTTAAAGACTACGATGGTACTATATTACTTGTATCCCACAATTTAGAATTTGTCGATAATCTTAATATCAATAGAATGATACTACTACCAAACGGTGAAATAAAATACTATGATAGAAAGATAGTAGAATATTATCAAGAATTAAATAATAATATAGATAGAATTTAATATTTTTAGTATAATATAAGAGTAAACTTATAATATGGGGTGATAGCAATGTATTCAAGTATAGAAAGAGCAATAAAATTTATTATTAAAGCCTTTAAAGGTAGCAAAGCCAAAGTAGATAACATGGAAAAATGCTTTCACTCTATATTAGTAGGAAACGCTATTAAAGAAATATCAAACTCAGAGGAGATAATAACAGCCGCTTACTTACACAATATTATTAATTATACCGAATATGGCTACGAAGATATTGAAGAAGCATTTGGTAGTATAGTTGCCGATATTGTATCAGAAATAAGCGAGGACTGGTCCCTACCAAAATGGTTAGAGAGAAAAAAAGAATTTATTAAAAGAATTAAACAATCTAACGATATTAATAATCTTAATATTATTATTGCTGATAAAACTCAAGACTTATTATCTTATAGAGAATTATTTGATAAAAAGAAAGATAAACTATGGAAAGACCTAAACTCAACAAAAAGTGACATGACTTGGTTCTATAGAGAAATATATAATATCTCTGTAGATAAAAAAGCTAATAGCAAATTATTAGAAAGATATAAAGAATTAATAGAGTTTTATTTTGGTGAAGTAGAATGAGTAATATTCCTAAATATATTAAAAAACATTGGAAACCCATAATATTTAGTATATGCCTTATAGTATTTGTAATTATCACTAGACTTCTGATAATAGATAAAATAACTACTTTTGATAATACTATATATAAAATCATTACTTACTATAAAAATGATTTATTAACATCAATATTTAAATTTTTTACATTTCTATGTAGCGCTTACTTTATTATTATTACAACTATCCTAATAATGATATTTATAAAAAACAAAAAGACTGGTTACTACATTGCTTTAAATGTCTTATTATGTTTTCTCTTAAACCAAGCAATGAAACTAGTATTCATTAGGGAAAGACCTACACTAATTAATATTATAGAAGAAAAAGGTTATAGTTTCCCTTCTGGACACTCGATGATTAGTTTAGCATTCTATGGATTTTTAGCTTACTTAATATATCATTCTAAAATTACTAAAAACACCAAAAGGTTACTAGTAATACCGTTAATAATACTACCCATCATAATAGGTATTAGCAGGATATACTTAGGTGTACATTATGCATCAGATGTTTTAGCCGGTTTAGCTATATCCAGTTCATATTTAATATTATATATAATTGCATACAAAAAAATTGGTTAACTAATTAACCAATTTTTATTTTAAATATTCATCTAAATTTTTAGTTCTATACTTAGCAACAGGCATCTTACTTGTAAAAACAAAGCCGGGATCTGCATTTATTACATCAGGTATTCTATTTACAATATTAGCACAAGTTAACTCTACAGTAGCTGGTTGTTTAACCGTAATAGTAGTCTCAGGTTCCCCTATAATTGTCCATTCATTAGTATCTACCTCTTCTGGAGAATACACTTTTCCTATGCATTCAGCCTCAATAATAGTTCCCTCTTCTGTATCCGCAACTACCAGAGCTGTCATTCCTATTACCTTACCAGAGCTTATAGTCATATTCAAAGTATTAGATTGTAATTCTTCATCGGATATTAAAGGTAAACACTCCTGAGACATCTTTGTAATATGTAAATCTAATTTATCAGCAAGCCACCCAACAGTATTCCACATATAAGAAGGAACAAATTCTCCTGATTCAATTAATATCTTTCGTTCTTCTTCATTCATTCTATTTACCAAAGCTATTTTATCATCAAACTCTTCTATAGTTAATCCAACTCCATGAGCATCAGCTAAAGCTATTCCATAGTCCTCAACATTATATGAAGAAGATCCTTTTATCTTAGCAATTTGATTAGTAGTCCCAGCCAATGTAGCAACTATATTACCCCAAAATACATCTTGATAACCAGAACCAGTTATAGTTACTCCGTTAGCTTTTGCTAATATATCTAACTCTCTCCATAAGTTTGGATTAGAATTAGACGCAAATAACGCCTCTTCACATGTAGTAATAACATTTACTCCCTTTGTCAAACAAATTCTTGCTTCATTCCTAATATCATCAAGCAAACTCATAGTAGCTATAATAGCAATATCCGGTTTAGTCTTATCAATTAGTTCTTTCAAATTATCCACAGGCTCTACTATAACATTTTTAACATCCCTATTCATTATAACCCCGATATCTAAACCTATAACATCTTTATTGATATCTACTGCTCCAACTATACTAGCCCCATGTTCATAAACATACTCCATAGTATATTTACCCATTTTTCCACAGCCTATTTGTAATACCTTTATCACACTACCACATCCTAGTAATATTTTATCACTTTTACTTAGAATTAAAAACAGATACTAATCAGTATCTGTTAAATCAACGTGTTCTTCTCTTATCAAATCATCAAAGTCTACTTTAAACTTCTCAATAGCTTTCTTTTTCGCATCATCATATACATTTCTAGCATTACAAATAGCTTTGTATATATGTTTAATTTTACATACATGTTCATTATCAAACAAAGCATATGTAAAAGCATTTGATAAAATAGTTAAACATATATCCGGATATCGAGAAGATATTTCATAAATTCTTTTATACTCATCTGTCATATCAACAATAAATTTCATTATTCTCTCTAAAACATAATCAGTATATTCAAAATGTACACCAGTCTTCTTTTCTATTTTAGGATAAGTTCCCATTAATATTTTTACACAAGTAGCCTGATCTACTTCAGCTACATCAATCTTTTGAAAACGTCTTAAAAACGCCCTATCTCTTAAAATATAATGTTCATATTCTTCATCAGTAGTAGCGCCTATCATCTTTATATCTCCACGATCTAATCCTGCTTTAAACATATTAGCAAAATCTATTCCATTCTCTCCGCCCTCTTTATTAACTAAGACATGCGTTTCATCTAAGAATAATACAACATCAGGTTTAGAAGACAATTCTTTAACTAATAAATCTACTCTATTCTCAGCTTCTCCATTTACAGTAGTTTTACCTAATAAAGATGTAACATTTAATTTATATATCTTCTTGTTTTGTAAAGCAATAGGAACCATCTTATTTTGTATACGATAAGCAATTCCCTCTACAATAGCAGTTTTACCAGTACCAGCTTTACCGACTAACAAAGCACTCTTCTCAGGCGTTAATAAAGTCATAATAGCTTGTTTTACTTCATTATCTCGTCCAATAGCCGGATCAGTAACATATTCTTTATCATTTAAGTTTTGAGCATATCTCTCTAGAATACTTACTTTCATATTAGCTAAAGGTGTACTAATATCTTGTTGTTCACTATTATTTGTAGGAACTTCATCTAATGTTTCATACATATCCATCACCACCTCAATTATATCACTTATTATCTTATTTTAGAAAGTAAAAGCCCAAATAGACAAAAATGCTAACTTTTTTAATTTTTTTTATTGACATGCTTTAATAAAATGTTATAATTAAAGAGCAATGCCTCCTTAGCTCAGTCGGTAGAGCGCACGGCTGTTAACCGTTAGGTCGTAGGTTCGAGTCCTACAGGAGGCGCCATTTAAAAAATAACACTTGGATTTCCAAGTGTTTTTTTATTCCATAACATTCTTTACAATTATTCCTTTTTCATCTATTACAAAATTAAATATTAATTTAATAACGCTATATTCATCCGTACTCTTTTCTTTTTCCATAGTACCTACAATACTTCCCTCTCTGTTACTTATCTTAAAAAATACGTTATAAGAATAATAATCATTAGCAATTCTCCTAACATAACTAATACTATCTACTTCAATATTACCCCAAGTGGATATAATATCATAAGTTAGTACATCATCTTTTATTCTTCTATTTAATATATCATCAATATAAGTGTTTATAACTGAAATCTTATCAACACCTTTAATTCTTGCTGGCTCTAGTTCTATAATAGCTTCTGTTTCATTATTATCTTCTATATTCTTATTAAATACTTCTTCTAATTCTCTAAACACCTCTTCACTATTATCTCTATTATCATAATATGTCTTAGCAACATAACATACTAATATTATAGCCAGTATTAAAGACCCATATATAATAATATTCTCCCTAGTCTTATGTTTCATAATATCATCTCTTAATTATTATACCAAGTATTTATTTTTTAAACAATTTATCATATAATAATTATGGTGAGAATATGAAAAAGTATATGGACTCTTATATAAAGGGAATAGATAACTATATAACTCAAAATCATCATAATGATATCGACGATGTACTAAGAGAGCACACAAGAAAAATTAGATTCTTTCAACACGAAAGAACCATTCACTTATTAGTAACTCTTTTCTTTGCTTTATTCTGTATAATATTTAGTTTTAAAATATACTTAGGTCTTATATTTATTATTATAGCTATTATATTTTATATACTATTACTTGGATATATATTACATTATTATTACTTGGAAAACGCTGTTCAATATATGTATAAACAGCATGACGATCTAATAAAAATTGCTAATCAGTATGATTAGCATTATTTTTTTCTCCAATATTATTTAAATTCTGAGTAGGTTTTAATACAACATCACTATAATCCATTATTACTTCTTTTACATCTTCAGTGTTTCTATCTTGTTGTTTCACTAAATCTTCTTGTTTACTATTTACTCTATTTAAAGAAGTAATTGAATTAATCTCCTCTTTAGAGTCATCTAAAACTTCGATAGTAGCCTCAGTTGTAACATTCTTAGTATTCCCAAATATAATATAACTATGCTTAAAACCAAATAGTTTTACTAAATACTGCATAGGGAAACCAGAAGCTACTTGATTATACCTAAAAGCATTCATATTATACTCTTTTCTAGCTAAAGCTACACCATTATCTACAGAAGCCATCTCTTGTTCATTAAACACCCCTATCCCATTTAATTTACTCATAGATGGATACTTTTCTAAATCAACACTCTTACTAAGTTTAAACTTATTAATCGCATTACTAGTCATTACTTTATCGTTTATATCTCCAGATGCTCCTTTTTCAATAGCAATCATCAATCTATTTATCTCTGTACTAACGGTATCTTCTCTACCATATTCAGCCAAAATATCATTAATAACGCCTTTAGCATAATTAATCTTATTATTAAGATACTCAGTTAATACTTGATCAAATCTTTTTTGTATTTCTTTTCTATAATCACTTAATTTCTTAACTTGAACACCTACATATATTAACCCCAGAAATAATAAAATAGGTATAAAATTGCCAAATATTAAATCAGATAATCTACCACTAATTCCCATATTATCATCCTTTATTATGTATTAATTATATCACTTATTATTAAAATAACCTATCAAATTCTTTATGTATATCTATTTTAAAAATATTATCATCATAACCTAAATAATAAGCTTGCAATGCCAATCTATTTAAGGGATTTATCTTACTACCATATTTCTTATCTCCAATAATCGGATGCCCAATAAAAGCTAAAGACGCTCTAATCTGATTCTTTCTACCCGTCACTATCGTAATCTCTAATAAAGAACACTTATTATTTGTCTTCAACACCTTATACTTAGTTACACTCTTTTTTCCATTCTTACTATCTAAAGAAGGAATAACCTCTAGTCTATTATTTTCTTTTAAATACACAATAATAGTATCTTCGTCCTTACTAGGAACACCCTCTACTATACAATAATACTTCCTCACTACTTTAGCCCAATTATTTTGTAATTCCCTTTTTACGTCTTCACTCTTAGCAAATAATACTAATCCTGAAGTATCTTTATCTAACCTATGTACAATAAATATCTTATTCTTAGGATATTGTTTCTTAACATACTCCCTAGCTAAATGATATAAAGTATTATATCTTTCTTTCTCGGTTCCTATCGTTAATAATCCCGCTTCTTTATCTACAACTAATATTTTTTTGTCTTCGTATACTATCTTTAGTTTTTTCATAGTTATCATCCTTCATTAAATAAGCAGATATAGAGATAATAAAACTAACCACTACACGTTAATTATTATTTTAATAAGCTAAACTACTTACAATCTAATTATAATATATATAATACTTTAATACACTAGCATATAGAATATCTTTATCTATAATCTAAAATTGATTAATAGTATTCACAAGAACTAAAAAAGGTAGACCCAAGTCTACCTTAATTACATAATATCATGCAAATGGATGTTTTACTCTATCACGTTCTTCAGCCTTTTTCCCATCGTTAAATCTATCGATAGTACCAACTAAATACCCAGTAATTCTTCTAATTCTTTCGAACTTTACTCCTTCTCCAACCATTCTTTTTCCTTCAGATTTAACCTCAGTTCTTTCTTCCATTTCTTTTTTCATAAAACTCTACCTCTTTCTATTATTATTTTATATTCACACATCTTAATAGTTCTGCTGGAATCGGATCACCTTCTCTTCTTCCACAACCAGGACATACGTCCTTAATAACACCTACATATCCACAAACTGGATCTCTATCAACTGGATGGTTAATTGCTCCATAACCTATTCCTGCTTCTTTCATCATTCTAACAATTGATTCAAATGCTTCAGTATTATCAGATATATCTCCATCTACTTCTATATAACTAATATGCCCAGCATTAGTTAGTTCATGATACGGAGCCTCTATATTAATCTTTTTAGCTATAGATATATTATAATAAACTGGTACATGGAATGAATTAGTATAATATGCTCTATCTGTAACACCTTTAATTTTTCCATATATAGCTTTATCTATATTAATAAATCTTCCTACCAAGCTCTCAGCCGGAGTAGCTAACAATGTGAAGTTTAATTTATATTGTTGACAATATAAATCTATTTTTTCTCTCATATGTCCAATTATTTCTAATCCCAATCTCTGAGCCTTAATACTTTCCCCATGGTGTTCGCCAATTAACGCAACTAATGTTTCAGCTAAGCCAACAAATCCAATTGATAAAGTACCATGTTTTAAAACTTTCTTTAACTTATCAGTTGGTTTTAACTTATCAGAATCAAGCCAGTTTCCTTGTCCCATTAAGAATGGAAAATTATATACTCTCTTAGAACCTTGTATCTCAAATCTTTCTAATAACTGATCTTTACACAAGTCTAACATTTCATCTAACTCTTGATAGAAGCCTTCCATATCAGCCTTCTTACGAGTAGTTCCTCCAACTATACCATGCTTAATAGCTATACGAGGTAAATTAATAGATGTAAATGATAAATTACCTCGAGAAACAGTACCTTGTTTATCTGGGTCAACTACATTAGCCATTACTCTTGTACGACATCCCATTGTAGCAACTTCAGTTTCTGGTTTTCCAGGAACATAGAACTTCAAATTAAATGGTGCATCTATAAATTCGAAATTAGGAAATAATCTCTTTGCTGATACCTTACATGATAATTTAAACAAATCATAATTAGGATCTTCAGCATTATAGTTAATCCCCTCTTTTACTTTAAAGATAGATATTGGGAATATAGGGGTCTCTCCTTTTCCTAACCCAGCATCCAAAGAAAGTAAATAATTCTTTATAACCATTCTTCCTTCAGGCGAAGTATCTGTCCCAAAATTAATTGAGCTGAATGGAACCTGAGCACCAGCCCTTGAATGCATTGTATTCAAGTTATGAATAAATGCTTCCATAGCTTGATAAGTGATTCTATCTGTTTTTACTACAGCTTTTTCCAAAGCCATCCTAAACAGTCTCTTTAAAGACTCATTATCTTTATAGTATTTTTCAAACACTTCTAAACTATTATCAATAGTAGTTAACTTCATTATCTCCGATTCCAATGTTTTCTGTGGAACAAAACTAGCAAAATCAGAATAATCCAACAAGTCCTGTAATGTCATCCTTAGTTGTTTCTTATAGGTTTTTAATACCCCAGGAGCCAAATGGTAATCAAACATCGGAATACTTTGTCCACCGTGTTGATCATTTTGATTAGCTTGTATAGCTATAGCAGCTAATGCCGCATAACTCATAATATCGTTTGGTTCACGTAAATAACCGTGTCCTGTAGAAAATCCACCCTTAAACAATCTAGCAAGATCTATTTGTAAACAAGTTGTCGTCCCCATAGCTTCAAAGTCTAAGTCATGAATGTGAATATCTCCTTCATCATGAGCATCAGCTATTCTTTTTTTTATCAAGTAAGTCTTAGAAAACTCTTTTGATACGTTAGAACCAAATTGTAACATTGTCCCCATTGCTGAGTTACCATCAATATTACCATTTTCTCTTTTAGTATCGTCTTCAGAAGCACTCTTCAACGCCAGTCCTTCCAACGTTTTCAAAAATTTATGACTTCTCTTATCTTCCGTAAACGCTAATCTAGATTGAGCTCTCTTCTCCCTATATGTAGAAAAAGCTTCATAAACATCATTATATTTGTTCTCTTGTAAAGATTTTTCAATCAAATCCTGAATCTCTTCAATTTTTACCTTATCTTTATAATTAGCCTTTATCTGACCAAGTACATCGTGAAAAACTAATTGCATATCCTTTTCACTATACTTAGGAGCTTCATCATCAGATTCATTATTTTCATTAACCTCATCAAAAGCTTTCTTTATAGCCAGAGCAATTTTAGTGTCATTAAAATCAACTTTTTTACCATTTCTCTTAATGACAATTAAATTTTCCAGCGAAATTTCTTTTTCCTTTGCCATAAATTAAACACCTTCTACCTTTTACATAATTTAATTCTATCATGTCGTTCATAAAAGTAAATATTAAAATAAATAAAAAATGTCAAAATTTGATTTTCTAAAAAATACCATTTTTTATTTTGCCCTTTTTTTACCTGGGTTTGAAGATAATAAACACGCTGTTTTATATCGCATTTTTCGGCATATATTCGGCAAATTTCAAACTTTTTTAATCGTTTTACATTTTTTTACTTTTTTTGCAAAAATTAGCTTTTCACGAAATTGCCATTTTTGTAAAAACTCATTTTTTAACAAAAAATAAAAACTTGAAAATCAAGTTTTTACTGTAATTTTACTATAAATAATAGCTATTTTAAAATATTTTTTAATATAACAGTTTTAGTTCTAGACATCTCTTTTAAAGTTGTCATTACTCCCTCATTCCCTATTCCTGAATATTTCCATCCTCCAAATGGCATCTCAAAGGATCTAAAGAATGAAGCACCATTTATAATCGCTCCACCGCACTCTAATTGGTTAGCAATCTTAATCGCATTATTAACATTCTTAGATATTATACACCCACATAATCCAAATGAAGATTGATTAGCTATCTTAATAGCCTCGTTAATATCATCAAAACCAATAATAGAAACAACAGGTCCAAAGATTTCCATATCTTTAGCTACATCCATATTTTTAGTAACGCCATCTAATATAGTCGGATCATAGAAAGCGCCATCTCTTTTACCACCTACAACAATAGTAGCTCCTTGAGATACAGTTTTATTAACTTGTTCTTCAACCCTTTTAGCTGCCTCAACAGATACCAAACAACCCAATTGTACACTAGGGTCACTAGGCATTCCTCTTTTAATTTTAGCCACTCTACTCTTTAGTTTTTTAATATATTCATTTTTAACATTATTATGAATTAAGAATCTTTTAGAAGCACAACAAACCTGTCCAGTATTATAAAATCTTCCCCAAATAGTCTCTTCAACGGCTAGGTCCACATCGCCATCCCTATCAAGAATAAAAGCATCATTCCCCCCCAGTTCCAACATAACATGAGTTAAATTATTACTACAGGTCTTCATCGTTTCCATTCCTGATTTAGTCGCACCCGTTAGACTAACTAATGCTACTCCTGGATTAGCAGCCAAAGCTTGAGCCGCATCTCCAGCTGTACCATTAATTACTCCAATCGCACCAGGAGTAACACCAGCTTCTAATAATAACTCAGCATATCTATTTAAAGTCAATGGATTATGAGGAGAAGGTTTCATTATAACAGAGTTCCCCATTAACAATGCTGGAGGTATTTTTTGACAAAACAAATCACTAGGGAAATTAAACGGAATGATTGCTACAACAACTCCTAAAGGTTCTTGTACTGTATACTGCAAAGTGTTCTCGTTGCCAGCTTCTTGACCTGCCGGAATTATATTTCCATACATGTGCTTAGCTTTTTCACAAAAAGCCGGAATACCAATAGATACATTAGCTATTTCTCCATAAGCTTCTGTAATGGGTTTACCAGTTTCATCACTTAACAATTTAGCCAATTCATCTTTATGTTTTTCAACTAACGAAACAAACTTCATTAGTATTTTAACCCTTTCATGAATAGGTTTCTTTACCCAAACCTTTTGTGCCTTCTTAGCAGCTTGAACAGCCATATCACAATCTTTCTTAGTACTTTCTGGCACAGTATCAATAAGTGCTCCCGTAGCCGGATTAGTAATCCTAACTAAATTACCATCCGATGCATCCATCCATTCATTACCAATTAAATTCTTAGCCATATGAACACCTACTTAGAAAATCCTGTAAATGATAAAGATAATCCACAAATATTAGCCCCGGAATGATTCATTTGTCCATATTCACCAAATGTAAAAGCTACTATAAATGGTATATTACCACAAGCAGTTTTAATAGCAACAAAGTCTTCATCAACTCTATCACCTATATGTAGTTTCCTGCCTCCACAGTGTACTAAGAATAATGCTGCAGGATCAAAATCGGTCTTAACTTCTTTAATCGTTTGAACAGCACCATTTATTAATCCATCAACATCGTTCTTTAATTGTATAACTGCTGTTTTTTCGGCAATTTTAGCCCCAACATTAAACGAATAATCTGCATTACCTATCATTGGATGACGTACAGCAATTAAATCTCCTTGAATAGTTTTAACACCTATTGCACATGGTATAGAGGCAACAAGTAGATTTTGTCCCATCAAATCATCTGCATTTAACCCATTCCATTCTGCAAATTTCTTTAACGCAGGAACATGATCTATTTCACATATCTTTCTATCATTTTCAACTTTAGTTACAATTCCAACTGTATCAGTTTCTTCATAAGCACCCGTAAATACATTCTTAATATCCTTAGTAGTATAGAAGAAAGCCACTGCACACCCATCTCCAAATACTTTTTCTTCACAGAATACTTTCCAATCACCAGCTACCGCATCATCAGCAGCACTTCCACCAAACATTGGAACTTCACCAATTACATCTTGAATACCCTTTAAGTAGTATTCCTCTTCCGCAGGTGATGCAAACATTGCAAAAGCAACAGGAGCATGTTTCTTGCCCGCGTTATTCATAGCTTCCTTAGCTATTCTTTTTCCAGTCTCTCTAGGATTATTACCTCTAGGAGAAGATGCAACACCTACATTAAGCTCATTATCTTCCAATAACATCATACCGGCAAATCCATTATCAGAAGATATTATTCCTTCTGGAGTCATAATTGCTCCCGAAGATGTACATCCTATAACTTTAATATTCTTATTTACAGATTTAATACCCTTGATTACTTCATCTTGATTGTATTTAATCGATGTAAATAGCAATCCCAGTTTAGGATTCTTAATTCCTTTCATTGCATTTTTCGCAGTCTCGACACCAGCTTCATAGCTATTCGCTAGAATACTAGATCCAACCATCGCCTTCATATTTTTCCTCCTTTTTATTAAGATAGATTACTCTATTCTCAATTATTATTATAATATTCTGAACTTTTTATAGTCAATGATTTATAAAATTCATTAGACACTAATAAACAAAAAGAGATCAACGATCTCTTTTTCTAATCCACTACTTCAAGCCCCTCATCATATACATCACAATATACATATGTATCGGATATTATCTCTTTAATTGTTTTCTTTTTATTTCTTTTATAATCCCCTTTTAAAACCCCGGTTTGTAAATCATTGATTGCCGACATTATTTTTAATCCGCCAAATGTAAACTTCATTTTAATAGACGATCTATCTAAAACAAACTCTTTTTTATCGGCCTCTACAACGCCAATTACCTGACTTCCCTTACGCTCCTTTTTTATCTCACCTTTTATATAGTATTTATTAGTATCTTTATTATAAAGAACAACAATATTTCCTTCTCTTTTATCCTTTGGATAGTATATCCCCGAATATTTACTATTATCAAAATATGGTAAAACAATAGATATATCTTCAGATTTAAGTGCCGCATAATCTCCAAGCAAAGAACCTAAAACTTTTTTATCCTCATCGTTATCAGAAGAAAATACAAATTTATTGTTATTATAAGCTATTTTAAAGCTATAATAATCACTACCAACAAACGAAGCATCTCCCATATATAAAGGACTAACTAAGTTAACACAAGTTAACTTATTATTATAATCACCTACTATCTCTAATTTATTTCTTAGTACTTCTACCACATACTTATCTTCTTTTTTATTAAATCTCATTATATTAATACCATTGTCCTTTATAGAAAAAAATACAACACCATTATCAATCAAAGTATCTAAATTATCACTTTTTAAATACTTACTAATACCATATTTAGATAAATTTAAATTTCTAGAAAGAACATAATTAAAAACAAGTACTATAACACCTACAATTATTACTGGTATTATTACAAATAATACATATTTAGGTTTTAACTTTATCTTAAACTTTTTCTGCTCCTTATTATTTATCTCTGCATTTTGTTCAGTAGTATCACTAGGTTCACTTTCTACAGGAGAATCTTCCAAAACCTCAGGTTCACCTCTTAAAGCTCGTTGTCCATTTTCAAGAGCCATCCTGGTTAAATCAGCCACTGTTTTAATAGAGTTATCCTTATTATTATCATTATTCATAATAACACATCCTATTAAACGAAATTATATCATAAAAAAAAGAGAATATAAATCATTCTCTTCTTAGATTCAATTAGATGTGAAATACATCACAAATAACTAAACCACAGTGCATTTATAAGTTTAACAATAAACCCTCGCATAGCAAGACGAATATGACATACTTAATTGTTAGTTATTCATTAACATTGACGACATCACTCGCCCATATTCATATATTTATTGCATAGACGCTTAACTATACTGTTGTATAAGAGTTCTCCAATTCATCGCTAATATTTTTATTATACGAGCTCCCACGATATAGTTTGTTGTTCACTCTCCAAGGGGATCAACCATTGGAGCAAAAACTCAACACTTGGATTGCTTGACCAATTTCGAAACAAGTTTAAGACTCCGCAATTATTAAACGCAGTCAGATTAATCCGATTACCACACTTGCCTTATATTCCCAGATTACAGAGTTCTATCAGCTAATAAATCGTCAGAAACCCACATAATAATTCCTATAAGATAGTTATAATAATCATCATAAAATGATCTTTAAATGCATAACGTATACGCGGTTAAATCACAAATAAATAACCAAGCTAATACGAAAGCCCTCCATCATTTTCACTATCATACCACCATCCCATATTGGGTAAATAGAAAATGCTAACTATTGGTAATATAACAATGGTAATTCAGTACTTCTTTCAAAAAATAATCAAATGGTGATGGACAAAAAAACCATTCAACTATCCACAAAGAGCAACCAGAATACACCGCAATGACATATTCTCTTCAGACATATTGCATTATGCTGGAACGTAGCTTGGGGGCTTAGTAAACAATTACTAATATACAAATATGCTTTGCGTACATACATGTTACAAGCTACAAGATATCAAAACATTACACTGCAAATATAATATTTTTTCAACCTAAAAATTCGATTTCAACTAAGTTTGCATGCTTAATTTCAACCTATATCCTCCTAAAATGCTATTTCACAATTGGAATAATCTTTCAATTATTTCTCACTTTATCTCAAGTTTATGCCCTATATACATATTTAGGATGATAATAAAAAGTCACCCTCTGTATACCTCCTTACTATATTAAGTATATACTCAACACCCTATTTAGTCAATTAAAATAATTATTAGTTTGATAACAAGTAGACAGTATGGCAATATACTTCTTGACATAAAATAGAAATGGTTTACATATACATAAAGAATCAAGAGTATGCCAATCAAACATTAATAATTTATAAATAAAAGACTATTATTGAAGTGAACCCTATTTAGGACACTTTAATAAAAAAGACTTTTAATGTAAAATAA
>CAMYYH010000022.1 GCA_947303405.1 uncultured Mycoplasmatota bacterium | reverse complement strand
TATTATATTAGTTTTCGTAGGTATTAGTATCTTATCTATAATAGAGAAGAAAGAAAAGAGAAGTATTAAACTAAAAAATATTTCTTTTCTAATAATACTATTCCCGTTAATATATTGTTTCTTAGATGGTATAGGTACTTTCTTAGATGCTTTATACTTAGATAAACTTAGTATTATTAGTAAAGATAATGCTTTAATATGTTATGAATATACATTCTTTATATATGCTATTATTACTTATTTATATTTAAGAATAAAAAAAGAAAAAGTAATCTTACACAAAGAAAAATATAAAATATTAGCAGCCATCTTTGAAACAATAGGCCAGTTCTTTTATGTCATTGCTATGAGTCATAATTCTACTATTGTCGCTACTATAGTTGGTTCTTATTGTTTACTATCTATGTTATTATCGCATATCTTCTTAAAAGAAAGAATATCAGAAAAGAAATATATTGGTTTAATAATTGCTTTAGCAGGTATAATAATTTTAGCCTTTTTAGATGTATAAGAACTAGAATAACTAGTTCTTTTCTATTATAATAATTACTAGGTGGATAATTATGGATAGTAAAATAAAAAGAATGAAAGAACTAATTAAGATATTAACAGAAGCTAGTATAGCTTATTATCAAAATAGTACACCTATTATGACAGATTTTGAATATGATAAGTTATATGATGAACTAGTAGATTTAGAACAAGATACTAATATGGTCCTATCTAATAGTCCGACTATTAGAGTTGAACCGGAAATTCAAAGTTCCTTACAAACAGTTGAACATCCGGCTCCGATGTTATCTTTAGGTAAGACTAAAAGTACAGATGATCTAGTCTCATTCCTTGGTAATAAAGAAGGATTACTATCGTGGAAACTAGATGGTTTAACTATCGTATTAACTTATGAAAATGGTATCTTAGTAAGTGGTGTTACTAGAGGTAATGGTATTATTGGTGAAATAGTAACGGAGAACGTTAAACAATTTAAAAATATCCCTTTGACTATTTCCTACAAAGGGAGATTAGTATTAAGAGGAGAAGCTATTATTAAATATTCTGATTTTAATAAGATGAACGAAGAAATAGAAGACTCTTCTCAATATAAGAATCCTCGTAATCTATGTTCTGGGTCAGTAAGGCAACTAGATAGTAGAATTACAGCTAAAAGAAATGTTAATTGTATTATCTTTGCTTTAATTGAGTCTGATAAAGACTTTAAATATAAAAGTGAAGGTTATGAATGGTTAAAGACTCTGGGATTTGAAGTAGTTGAATACTATAAAGTTAACGCTACTAACTTACCAGTTAAAGTCTTAGAATTTAAAGAAAGAGTAGTTAACTATGATATACCTAGTGATGGTTTAGTATTAACATTTGATGATATAGAATATGGTAATTCTTTAGGTAGTACGGCTAAAGCCCCAAGACATTCGATAGCTTTTAAGTGGCAAGATGAAACGGTTGAAACTACCTTAACTAAAGTAGACTGGATGGCTTCGCGTACAGGTTTAATAAATCCAGTTGCTGTTTTCGAACCAGTTGAGTTAGAGGGTACTACTGTTTCACGTGCCTCTCTTCATAATGTCTCTATCTTAAGAGGCTTAGAAATAGGTATCGGTGATAGAGTATTAGTTTATAAAGCTAATATGATTATCCCCCAAATAGCGGAAAATATTACTAGAAGTAATACTTTATTATTACCAGATAAATGTCCAGTATGTGGGGAAGAAACTAAGATAATAACTAATAATGAAGTACATTACTTATATTGTTTAAATGAGTTTTGCCGAGCTAAACTAATCAAAAGATTATCTCTATTTACTAGTAGAAATGCGATGGATATAGAAGGTATTAGTGATCAAATATTAGCCAAACTAATTGAAGAAGATATAATAAAAGAATACAGTGATTTATATCATTTAGATAAATATAAAGAAAAGATTGTTAATTTTGACGGTTTTGGTGAAAAGTCTTACGATAATATGGTATCTTCTATCGAAGGGTCTCGTAAAGTAAAACTAGCTAACTTTATTTATGCTTTAGGTATACCTGAAATAGGTTTTTCAAGAGCTAAACTAATATGTAGTGAATTTAATAATAAGATAGATAGATTAATCAGTGCCACTGAAGAAGAATTAGCCTCTATCGATGGTATTGGTGATGTAATTGCCAAGGAATGGGTAGATACCTTTAATAACGAACAATTTAAAAAAGAGTTAGATGATTTATTAAAAGAAGTAACGTTTACAGATGTTACTAATAATAACAACTTAATATTAAAAGGTAAAACCTTCGTAATAACTGGTTCTTTAGAACATTATGATAATAGAGATCAACTAGTCGAATATATTGAATCACTAGGTGGTAAAACTTCATCTTCAGTTTCAGCTAAGACTAGTTATCTAATAAATAACGATATTACATCTGCATCTAGTAAGAATAAGAAAGCTAAAGAACTAGGAGTACCTATAATAACTGAAGAAGATTTTATCAAAATGTGTGAGTAATGCTCATTATAAAAAGGACCTGATATAAATGAAACAAAATATTAAAAAAGCTTTATCGTTTTATATTACATGCAATAAACTGAAAGACACTATTAGAAAGGGGCCTTCTGTTTGGAATACCCGAAGAGATAGAATAGAAAGTGTAGCCGATCACATCTATGGTGTTCAAATGCTAGCTATATCTATTTATTATCAGTTTCAATATAAACTAGATATTAATAAAATCATTTACATGCTAGCCGTCCACGAATTAGTCGAATGTATTATAGGTGATTTAGCATTTTATGAAATAACTCCTGAAGAAAAGGAAAAGAAAAGTCAAGAAGCCCTAGAAACCATATTAAAAGATTTTCTAGGTCAAAAAGAAATAAAGGCTTTAATAGATGAATTTGATAATCAAAAAACTGAAGAAGCCATCTTTGCTTATCATTGTGATAAATTAGAAAATGATATTCAAATGAAACTATATGAACAAGAAGGAGCTCTAAGTATTAAATATCAAGAAAACAACCCTATAATAGATAGCCCTAAAGTAAAACCATTTATTGATGCCGAAGATTCAATATCTAACGCTTGGTTAGAATTTGATAGACATAAGCTAGATGACGATCCAATATTTATTGAAATATTAGAGTATCTAAAAGGAAATGATATTTAATTATTTTTAAATCTTTATGCTTATTGATAAATGAGTTATACTTATAATGGTGATAGAATGAAAATAATATGTGATTATTGTGGTAATTATTTGTCAGATACTGATGAAAAGTGCCCTAATTGTATGGCGCCTAATAACCATTTGAAAAGAGTGGGAAATGAAGTTCCCCAAACCATTGAAGAATTAAAGGCTTGGTATCAAGACCATAATCTACCATCTGAAGATATTACTAGATTCTTTATTGGTAAAGATATAAGAAGTCCTAGGGCTTTTGGTATTTATCAAGATATAAAAACAAATAACTATGTTGTTTATAAGAATAAAGATAATGGAGAGAGAGCGGTTCGGTACGAAGGAAAAGATGAAGCCTATGCCGTTAACGAATTATATTTAAAATTAAAAGAAGAAATACTTCATCAAAAGAGTTTGAATGTACCAAAGAGTACTTCTAATTCAAACTACGCTTATACAAAATCTACTCGTAAAGGAAACCCGTTAAAAAGATTTTTCTTAGCTATTATTGTCTTTGTAGTTAGTATGGTACTTCCACTGTTACTTATGAGAGGTCTTCTAAGCAGTCATAGAGATTCTGGTTACTACATGTATAATAATGAACCTTATTATTTATACGGCGGTTGTGAGATTAGAAACGATGATTGTGAATGGTATCATTATAATATTTCAACTGACTCATGGAACGCTGTTAGCCAAGATACAGAATTACGTAAAGCTGAGTATGTTGGATTGTCTTGGAATAACAATTACGGAATTTCTATTAATAAAGAATTAAAAGACGAAAGCTTCTTTAAACAATTACATCCGCCTATACCAAATCAAGGCTACTATTCTTATAACGACCAAACATATTATTATTTAAATGGGTGGTATATTTACCAAAATGATTCATGGAGCAAAACAGAGTCTCCTAACGAAAATGTTACAACAAGTCCGGATGATTACTATGATTTAGATAAAACATCCGACGACACTTATAACTTTAATGGTACTACATACTATGAAAACTATTATAATAGAGATAGTGTGGATGATAATAATTATGATAGCGACGACGATTCGTCTTGGGATGATAATTCTTCTTGGGATGACAATGATTCGTGGGATAGTAGCAGTACAGATTGGGATTCTGACTGGTAAAAAAGAAATAAAAGCTCTAGTAGATGAATTCGAAAAACAAGAAAGTGAAGAAGCAATCTTTGCTTATCATTGTGATAAATTAGAAAATGATTTACAAATCAAGTTATATGAACAAGAAGGATGTTTAAGTCTTGATAATCAAGAATCTAATCCCATTATAAATAGTCCAAAAGTAAAACCTTTTATCGATGCCGAAGATACTATTTCTAACGCTTGGCTAGAATTTGATAGAAAAAAGCTTGCTGATGATTCTATATTTACTGATATTCTAAACTACCTAAAAGAAAATGATATTTAATTATTCAACCATATTACTTTAGTAAGTGATTGACTTGCTTTTTTTGTGGTGTTAATATTTTATTATGAACAATAGGGAACAAGAAGAAAAACTAAAAGCATACCAAGAAATGCTTAGAACTGGTCAAATAGATGAGACTACATATTATAGTATGATTCAAAGAAACTTAGGTAATCCTTTTCAAGTATTAAAACCTAAGACTAACAAGAAAAGATTGCTATTAGTAGTATTTTTAATGTGTCTATTTTTCTATGGTGTTTATTATTACCAAACTAATAATAACGTTATTAAAGAATATGAATATATATCTAGTTATTATGATATTCCCGCCCCTGTTCAAAATGATTATATAGGTAGTACTACTATGCAAGTTAATAATTCGACTGTTAGAGTCGACTATATAAGCACTTATGAAGTAAGCGGTCGTGTCGTAGCTAAAGCTACTTATACAGGTAATACAGTATCTAAAAAGATGGCTAAAAGAGACATCGCTTTAGTATGGGGTAAACTAGCTACTGATGAATATCTAAATAAGATTAGATGGTCAGCTCCTGGTAATAGATTTGTTTATTGGCGAACTAAGGATATGGATTGGTTTAGAGCTAATACTAATGATGCTGAAATAACTAGTATGTATTCTAATAACCATCTTATTACTATCGATAAAGATATGATTAAGATAATAGCCAGTATAAAAAAAGATGACTATATAAAAATAAAAGGATATCTAGTTAACTTATACTGGGAAGAAAATAATGAGAATAGAAATTGGTTTTCTAGTACTACTAGAACTGATGATGGTGATGGGGCTTGTGAAGTTATATATGTAACTGAGATAAAGTGGTTAAAAGAATATTAGATGTATGCTATAATTAATATAATAGGAGTGGTTTAGTGTGGCTGGATTAGGTAATCATTTTAAATTTAATCCTGAAGATTGTATGTCTAAAAAACAAGCAGTATTTCAAGGACAATTTTATCGTATAACAATCCTAAGTGATTTATTAGTTAGGTTAGAATTCTCTGAAGAGGGATACTTTGAAAATAGATTAACTGAACTTGTTAAGTTCAGAAATTTTCCTGTGCCACAAATGAAGATAGATGAAAATGAAGACTTCCTAGATATAACAACTAAGTATTTTAATTTAAAATATGTTAAAGAAAGACCATTCGCTAGTAAGATAGTAGATAGTAATTTAAAAATAGTTCTAGTAGATGGTAATAATAGAGAATGGTATTTTAATCATCCAGAAATAAGAAATTATGGTGGTATACTAGGAGATATTGACAAAACTAATGATCCTACTATTGATGATAATCTTAATAATTTAAAGACAGTAAAAAATAAAATAAAAGATATTTTATATAAAGAGAAAGGTTTATACTCTCCTGATGGTTTTGCCTCAATAGACGACTCTAAATCTAACTTAATAGATGAAGATGGTATGGTTGTTCACAATGATAAGAACAGAATAGATATGTATATATTTATGTATAATAGAGACTTTGGTAACTGTTTGAAAGACTATTATACCTTAACTGGTTTTCCCCCAATGATACCTAGATATGCTTTAGGTATTTGGTGGAATAAGAATGAATACTATTCATTTGAAGATATTAAAAGATTATTAATAGCTTTTAATAAATATCGTATACCTTTAAGTGTCCTACTTCTAGGTGATGACTGGCACTTAAAAGATAAAAACAACTTAACAAGATTTACTTCTGGTTTCACTTTTAATAGAGAATTATTCCCTAGACCTAAAGAATTTATCGATTATATTCATGAAAGAGGCGTAAGTATTGGTTTAAATATTGATCCTAGTGATGGTATATATCCTCATGAACCTCGTTATGATGATATAGCTAAAGAATTAGGTATTGGTGATAAACAAACTATTCCATTCAATATCTTTGATAAAAATCTAATCCAAGCTTATTTCCGTTTCTTAATAGATCCTCTATATGAAACAGGAGTAGATTTCTTTTGGATTAACTATCGAAGAATTAAAGATAGACAAACTCAAGGTATTCTTAACTATTATCATTTTAAAGACTTTAAAAAGATGGAAGGTTTAAGACCATTCATCTTGGGTAAACCAAGTAGTTATGCAATGCATAATTATCCCGCTCATTATAGTGGGGAGACCTATGTATCATGGGATTCTTTAAAAGATTTACCATATTATAATAGTACTACTTCTAATATAGGTTTATCTTGGTGGAGTCATGATATTGGTGGTTATAAAGATGGTATAGAAGACTCTGAATTATATATAAGATATGTCCAATATGGTACATATAGTCCTATATTTAGATTTGCTGCTAAATATGGATTCTACTATAAAAGAGAGCCATGGCGTTGGGATGTAAAGACTCTAGGTATAGTTAGAGATTATTGCTTACTAAGGCATAGATTAATCCCATATCTATATAGTGAGGCTTATAAATACCACGTAATAGGGTTACCTATTATTCAACCACTATATTATCAATATCCAGCTATCTATGATGAAATAGACTTTAGAAATGAGTATTACTTTGGTACTGAATTATTTGTTGCTCCTATTACTAAACCTAAAGATCCGGTAATGAATAGATCAGTTGAAAGAGTATTCCTACCGGAGGGTACTTGGTATGATTTTAAAACTGGTAAGAAATATCTAGGTAATAAAAGATATAACTTATTCTATAAAGAAGAAGATTATCCTGTCTTTGCAAAGAGTGGTTCTATAGTTTGCTTAGCTGACTTAGAAAACAATTTAAATGATACTAAATCTCCTAATGCTATGGAAATACATATCTTTCCCGGTAAGAGTAATGCCTATAATTTATACGAAGATGATGGCTATAGTAACCTATATGAACAGGGGTATTATATCCTAACTAGAATAGATTATAACTACATGCAAAATAACTATACAGTAATAATTAGAGCCTTGGAAGGTAAAACAGGTATAATCCCAGCTAATAGAAACTATCGTATAAGATTTAGAAACACTAGAGAAGCTAATGATGTTATAGTATACATAGGTAAAAATCAAGTTAATAGTGTATCTTTTGTTGATGATACTGACTTTGTAGTTGAGATAAATAATGTTCCTACTACCGAGCAACTAACTGTTAACTGTAAAGGAAAAGATATTGAAATAGATGCCGTTAGGCTTATTAATGAAGATATCGATTCCATTATATCTGATTTACAAATTAAAACTAGTCTAAAAGAACAAATAGCAAATATTATTTTTTCCGAGTTATCTATTGATAAAAAAAGATTAGAGATTAAGAAACTGAAAAAGGCCGGCTTAGACGATAAATTTGTCAAGATGTTTAGAGATTTACTAAAATACGTTGGCCAAATATAAGTTTGCAAAAATATAATATTTATAATATAATACGCATGAGAGGTGAGTAAATATGCCCGGACCAAGACATAATCCCAATCCACAAAAGTTAACAAATGGCTTCCCAGCAGGTGCTGGAGGTGGCGCGTTTCAAAGATATTATATGACAAGGACGGGAACATCTACAGATTCTGCTCTTAGGGGGCAAATAGTTGGGCCTACTACTGAGTATAGGGGTAGTCACGACCATGTCCCTACATTTCCTGAGTTGTTTAAAATAAGATATGATTATATTCGAGAAAAACATTCAAGGCTACCTAAAATCACTCAAAATATAGCCGCAGTATGTCAGGCTTTTATGAGTGTTATGTTTAGGCGTTCCATAGAGTTGATAATAAAGCACCCTAATATCAAGCTGGCCCAAGATACGGCGAAAGATTCTGGGTATCCCCATGGATATGCTAAGATGCTAACAATGAGGGGTAAAGAAGCTAGAAGTAATGGTGATTCAGGAGGAAGAAGAAAAGCAACATAAAAGTCGGTGAAAAATGAGTAGTAGTTTATGCGTCTATTAAAGAGAGTTTATGGTTGGTGAAAATAAACATAGATAGTAAATGAACTTGCATTTAGAGACGAAAGGGTAATTCCTATATCAATTTTAAGCTAGTTTACTAGAAATTAAGGTGGTACCACGGCATTTTCGTCCTTATGATGAAAGTGCTTTTTTTAGGAGGAATAATAATGTTTCATTTCTTATTATTTATAGTAGTCTTTATTATTGTTTATTTTGCCTTCAGATTATTTTTTGAAGACGCTCTTAAAAGAGAGAAAAAGAGTGATATAAAAGAGGTAGGCGTCCTCAAAAAGCTCTTTAACTTAGATGAAAAAAAGATAATATACAAAGAATTATTAAAGGGTGTGTCTATTATAAACGCCTTTATTATTGGTGTAACTGTAGTAGTGGTAGATATAATAGGTATAGAAAAAGTCTATTGGTTGTTTGTTGCACTAATAGTTATAGTATTATTAATCATAGTTTGTTATTATATATACGGCAAATTATTACAAAAGAAATGGGGAGAAGATAAAAATGGAATATGATTATAAAAAAATAGAACAAAAATGGCAAGCCTATTGGGAAAAGAATAAAACATTTAAAACAGATGTCTGGGATTTCTCTAAACCTAAGTTTTATGCTTTGGATATGTTTCCTTATCCATCAGGAGTTGGATTACATGCTGGACATCCAGAAGGATATACAGCTACTGATATAGTATCTCGTATGAAAAGAATGCAAGGGTTTAATGTTTTGCATCCAATGGGATACGATTCATTCGGTTTACCTGCTGAACAATATGCTATTCAAACAGGTAATCATCCTAGTAAGTTTACTAATGAAAACGTTGAATACTTCACTAAACAATTAAAAAGTATTGGTTTTGATTATGATTGGGATAGATGTGTCTTAACTAGTGATCCTAGTTACTATAAATGGACACAATGGATTTTTAAACAATTATATAAAGATGGTTTTGCTAAATATGTCGATATGCCTGTTAACTGGTGTGAAGAACTAGGTACAGTTTTATCTAATGATGAAGTAATAGATGGCAAATCAGAGCGTGGTGGTTATCCAGTAATTAGAAAAAACATGAAACAATTATGTATAGACCAACCTAAATTTGCTGAAAAATTATTAGAGGGTTTAGAAGAAATAGATTGGCCCGAATCTACTAAAGAAATGCAAAGAAACTGGATAGGTAAAAGTATAGGAGCTCATGTTGATTTTAAAATAAAAGGTACTAAAGAAAAATTCACAGTCGTTACTACTAGATGTGATACTCTATTTGGGGCTACATATTGCGTACTATCTCCAGAACATGAACTAGTAGATAAGATAACTACTAAAGAACAAAAAGAAGAAGTAGATAAATACAAAAGACAAGCTGCAAGCAAATCAGATTTGGAAAGAACCGAGCTAAATAAAGATAAGACAGGTGTCTTTACTGGTGCTTACGCTATTAACCCGGTTAATGATGAAGAAATACCTATTTGGATTAGTGATTATGTATTGGCTACTTATGGCACAGGTGCTATTATGGCTGTTCCTGCTCATGATGATCGTGATTATGAATTCGCTATTAAATATGATATTCCTATTATTCAAGTGTTAGAAGAAGTAACAGGTACACCTCATGAAAATGAATCTAAAAAAGATTCTATTGTAGCTATTGTTCACGATGAAAAAAATGATAAATACCTAACTATAAATTGGCATGATAAAGGCGGAAGACTATTCATAGGTGGATCTATAAAAGATGGCGAATCTCCACTAGATTGTGCTAAAAGAGAAGTAGAAGAAGAAACTGGTTACTACGATTTAGAATATGTAAGAGAACTACCTAAAATAAATCATCATTATTATGCCTATAACAAAGATAAGTATTTTAATATAGAATGTACTGGTATATTATTCAAACTAAAAAGTGATAAGAAAAAAGACCAAGTTCTAGATGAAGACGAAGTATTTGATGTTGAATGGGTAGATAGTAAGACTATCACTGAAGAAATAATAGATGAACTACATCAAAAGACATATCAATATGCTATAAATCCGGGTGCTATGATAGGTGACGGAACTCACATTAACTCTGAATTCTTAAATGGTATGAATAAACAAGAAGCAATAGATTCAATGATTGCTTGGTTAGAAAAAAAGAAAATGGGTTGCCGCAAAGTTAATTATAAATTCAGAGAATGGATTTTTGCTAGACAAAGATACTGGGGTGAACCGGTACCTATAGTTCATCTAGATAATGGTGAAGAATACTTACTTCCAGATGATGAACTACCATTAGTATTACCAGAACTAGAAGATTATAAAGCTCATAATGGCCAAGCACCATTAGAAAACGCTATTGAATGGAAACAATATGATAAAAATGGTAAAAAAGGTACTAGAGAAACTTCAACAATGCCAGGTTCGGCTGGATCTAGTTGGTATTTTTTAAGATATATTGATCCTAATAATGATAAAGAATTTGCTAATCAAGAACTATTAAAACACTGGATGCCGGTAGACTTATATGTTGGTGGTCCAGAGCATGCTGTTGGTCACTTAATGTATTCAAGAATTTGGAATAGATATCTATATGATAATAATCTATCACCAGTAAAAGAACCATTTAAAAAACTAGTTCATCAAGGTATGATACTAGGAGAAAATGGTATCAAGATGGGTAAAAGATATCCTGAATTTGTTGTTAATCCACTAGATATTATTGATCAATATGGTGCAGATACTCTAAGATTATATGAAATGTTTATGGGACCATTAGAGGCTTCTAAACCATGGAGTAAAGCTGGAGTAGAAGGCGCTAAGAAATTCTTGGATCGTATTTGGAGACTATATACTGATGGTAATATAAAAATAGAAGATGCAGAAAATAAAAACTTAGAATGTATCTACCATAGTACAGTTAAAAAGATAACTAATGACTATGAATCATTATCATTCAATACTGCTATTAGTGCTTTAATGATATTTATAAACTCAGTATATAAAGAAACAATCTTCCCTAGAGAATATGCAATTGGCTTCATAAAACTATTAAACCCAATTACTCCTCATATTAGCGAAGAACTATATCATGAAATACTAGGTATGGAAGACGAATTATCATTTGCTAGTTGGCCTACTTATGATGAAGCCAAAACTATTAGTCAAGAAAAGACTATTGGTGTTCAAGTAAATGGTAAAGTAAGAGCCGAAATAACTGTTAATGTTGATGAAGATGAAGAATCTATCAAAGAAAAAGCCTTAAATGAACCTAACGTTCAAAAGTTTACTGAAGGTAAAGAGATAGTTAAAATAATAGCTATTAAAGGTAAGATAGTTAACATAGTGGTTAAGTAAGGAATTTACCGGGGAATAATCGTTAAGATTATTCCCTTTTTTCGTTAAATATGATATCATTAATAATGAATAATATTGCATAGAATAGAGGTGATAGAATGCTTAAGTTTAAGATTAGAAAAATGTCTAAGAAAAAAGCGGTTAGAATAATAACTCTAATATTAATATTGAGTATTTCTATCTTCTCTGCTTATAGATTCTATGCGGCTTTTGTTGATTCAAATAGTTATAATTCTTCTACTGTAGATACCGATATAGTATATGTTAATCAACTAGATGAAGATAAATTCTATTACTTAGGATTAAATTATACTAATCCATCTACTACTAGTTTACCAACGGGAGTTAATCAAAATCTTTATTCTGAATCTAACTTAGTACCAGTAACCATTACTTATAGTGGTGTTGATATAAATGATAGTTCCCTAGTAGGTAAAGTATCTCCTACTGAAGCTCAATCACAGTATATTTACTATAAATATTATCCAATAGTAAATAATACGATAACTATTGAACTAGAAGATAACTTATTTTCATTAAGACCATTAGGTATGGGCTTTAAAGGGTGGGCTACTAACTATACTACAGCTATACTTAGTTTTGATAAAACTACTTATACTAGATATGCAACTATACCTGTTAGTAATACTAATCCAATTGAAATAACTTTTAATGCTATCTGGGGAGATGCTAATTATCAAATAGGTAGTTATGATAGAATATCTGAATTCTCTAACTATGATATGATGAAAAGACAAAAAATTCGTATTGGTACTCCAGCTGAAATGGTACCTGGTGTAACTTATGATTTTGTCTTTACTCCAGGATATATCTATACCGAAAGAACTTCTATTACAACTGGTAATAGAGCAGTAACCTTTAATGGTTACTATAATGATAATGGTAATATTTATACTAATGGTAATCATTCTTGCCCAAGAAGAACTACCTGTACTTATTATGTAAATACTAATGATGAAGATTATAATCCTAATAAGACATATTACTATATGGAACCTAGTGGTAATGGTTTCTTGTTACATTTAGCTGATAGTAACTACTTGAGTCCTATT
Source organism: uncultured Mycoplasmatota bacterium (assembly GCA_947303405.1). Taxonomy (GTDB): domain Bacteria; phylum Bacillota_I; class Bacilli_A; order RF39; family UBA660; genus Coprovivens. The sequence goes on along the minus strand of CAMYYH010000022.1, from coordinate 5,404 downwards.
ATGGGTTATGAACCAATAGCTAATGGTACAAACCTAACTGGTTACTTCTTTAAAAAAGATATTGGTACTGATGATAGTAGTTTATATTATGACAATACTGGTGTTGTATGTACTGAGTCTAATAGATGTACTGCTGGTAATACTTTTAAACTATTACAAAAAAGCGATGCTGAAGCTACATACATAGGAGAACATGATGATGGTACTGGTAATATGGTACCGGGTTATGATGTTGAAAGTTATTATTACTTAGTAACAAGAGATACTAATATCTTAGTAATCAACGCTAATATAAACATGAATAATTTTGGTAACAAGAATGTACCATTTACCGTAACAGCCAGCAATCAATCAGCTAATAGTACTAATACGGCTATTGGCAGAAACTATCTAAATGGTGGGTATCAGTTAGTTGCCGGTAGTGAACTAGTTATTGAAAACATAACCTTTAACTTCTCATCTCGTCAAGCAGATAACTATGCTACTATAGGTAATGATAGTGGATTTTTTGCTAACTATCATAATATTAAAATAGGTAGAAACGTTTATAATAGATCATCTGCTACTTCAAGAATAACTGAAGGTGTATTTGGAGCTGATAATAGTTATGATGAAACAAGTAGCTATAAAAAGTTTAAAGTAATAATTCAGTCAGGAGTATATAGATTCGTTGCTGGTGGTGGTTCTAGAAGTAAGAATTACTATCTATATGAAAATATAATAATGGGTAGTGATTATGATCGTGCTAATGATGACGATAATAGTAAATTCCGCGTTTACTTTACTGTTTTAGCTACATTTGAAGGAAGTATTAAATCGGAAAACTTACTAAAACCTAATATAGACTATGTTATTAAAAGTGGTAGTTTTGGTGTAACTTCTGGTGACAGTTATGATGCTAACTACGACCGCGGTATCTATGTAGGTTGTCGTGGTCACTCAACTAACTACGGATTCCAAAGAATGAAAGTTGAAGGTGGAAATATCAACGTTATTAATGGTGGACCAGGTGTTGATAGTTCTATTAGATATAATAATGTAATGCAATTAAGTATTGTTGGTGGAACCATAAGAGACGTCTTTGGTGGTGCTGGTTTAAGTGCTACTTATGGCAATAGAATAGTTCAAGTAACTGGTGGACATATACTTAATAATGTCTTTGGCGGCAGTAATAGTTATAATGGTAGTGCTTCCGAAGGAACGTTATACGGAGATACTTTCTTATACTTTGGAGGTAACGCCGATATTGGTGGTGGAGAAACCCTTTGGAATGCTGCTCCAGGAGATGTCTTTGGCGCTGGTAATGGTCGTAGTGGTGATAATTACCGTGAGTTAGGGACAATTGCTAGTACTCATATAGTTGTTGAAGGAGATGTTAGAATAAGGGGTAACCTATATGGCGGTGGTAACTATGGTACCACTGGACGTGCTACATCTTCTAATGATTCCTCAACTCAAATAGATTTACTAGGTGGAAATATCAATGGTAGCGTATATGGTTCATCTAATAGTAACGGATCAGGTAAAAAATCTACTAAAGTAGCTGGACATGTTGCAAGTATCTACTACTATAAAGACTATGATCGTTACGATAATGGTGATACTATTCCAACAACCACTTCATTTACAGCTACTGTTAATGGAGTTCCACAAACTTATACCTATGAAAACTATCATTATAATAATTCTAACGTTCAACCAGGAGATATATGTAACTCAAATAGCCCATCTTGGAATGCTAGTGAATCAAAATGTTATATTGCTTTCCAAGTAATCAAACCTGGGGATGATATAGCTAAATATAATGTTTGTCGTACAAATTGTAATGATTATTTCATTCAAGATTTAGGTAGTATTAAATATGTCGATGGTCGCTGGCATCTATCTCATGATACACAAATTAACTATGGTGATGAAGCTCATACAATAACTATTAATCAAGTTGATGCCAATATAACAGGAAACATCTATGGTGGAGCTAATTCTAGCGGTACTGTCTTTGCTAATATTAATATCAACCTAATTGGTGGTAGTGTTGGTGAATCAGTATTTGCTGGTGGACGTGGAAACGGTACATATGTATCAGCTAATATCGATGTTGAAATAGATGGCTTTGATGATGATGATGTTAGTGTTTATGGCGGTAGTGCATATGGTACTATAGGATATACTTCTGAAGATACAACTAATAACGTTATGCGTACTGTTCTAATAAATATGAATAGCGGTAAAGTAGGAACTATCTATGGTGGAAGCATGGGTTCTTCTTCTATTACCCCTTTAGTTGCTTCCGTTGTAACAGTTAATGTTAATGGCGGAACTGTAACTAACGTATATGGTGGTAATAATTTAAAGGGTGAATATCGAAGTTCTCCAACCGTTAATATTATGGGTGGTAGCATCACAAACGTTTATGGTGGTTCTAATCAAACTGGTATGGATGTTCCAACAGTTGTCAATGTTAAAGGTGGAACAACGACTAATGTTTTTGGTGGCTCTAATCAATCTGGTGAAACTAAGCTAAATTATGTTAATGCAATATCTGGTACCGTAACTAACGTATATGGCGGAAATAATGAAGGTGGAAAAGCTGTTAGTGCTAATGTTGTCCTAACGGGTGGAAATATTACTTACGCCTATGGCTGTGGAAAAGGTTCTGGTACTACTTGTGATTCAACCAAAGTATGGATTAACAATTACTCCAATGCTAGTACTTCCGTTTTTGGTGGCGGCGAAAGGGCTTCTGTTAATAAAGGAACATCAGTTTTAATTGATGGAGGTACTGTTGCTGCAATCTTTGGTGGTTCAAACAATGCCGGTACTGTTACTAAGAGTAATGTTTATCTATCGGGAGGTAGCGTACCAAATGTCTTTGGTGGTAATAACATCGGAGGACAAACCGACAAGACCTATGTTGAACTAGGTGGAGCAAGCGTTACTAACCTTTATGGTGGTGGCGAAGCCGTATTTACTAGATATACTAATGTTTATACATATAAAGGAACGGCTACCAATGTCTTCGGTGGAGGACATGCTGCCGGTGCTACCAAGACCAATGTTGAAATATATGGAGCTAATATCACTAACGTTTATGGTGGATCTAATGAAAATGGTATTGTTGCCGAAGCCAATGTTAGTTTAAAAGATAAAGGTACAGCAGCTCAGAAATCAATTCTTACTAACTATATTCAACCAGTTAACTTTGGTTCTGGATATAAAACTAATCCTAAAACTGTCTTTACAGCTTTAGAAGGTAAGAATGTTACTTGGGAATCAAGTAATACCTCCGTAGCAACTGTATCTGGAGATGTTATAACTGTTGTAGGCGTTGGTGATGCCGTAGTATCAACAACTTATAATGGTAAAACTTATAACTACTTCTTAGATGTTACTGAACCTACAGATGTTGACTATACCTATGTTAATAACAATATAGGAGAAGGTAGTAATAATAACGGTTATTATAGCGAATATCAATATAAAAACTTAAAAGTAAATGTTACTACATCTAATAAAGACTATAATAAATGGTGTAATAATAATGCTTGTATGGGATATACATATCAAGAAGACATTACTTATTCAGTAACAAATCCATATAATCAAGATATAGTTAACTACAGCTTATTATTAATGGGTACTGGTAATTTTATTGCTCCAATGAATGTTCAAAATCAATCTAGGATACAATTATTCCAGTATTAACCGTCTATAGTTAAATCAACTGGTTACTATAATTCCAGTGTTACTTCTTGTGATACTGCTCATAGTTGTCAAGTATTACTAAGAGCTAATACTACTACTAATTTAGGTACATTTAGAGTATTCTATAATGATTTAAACGAAGTAATTAAAGGTGACTTTGAAGAAAATGTTAACCCTAATATTATCAACAGTTCTACTACTAGTGGAGTAGCTACTACGAATTATATTTATACTTATACTAGAGATATGTATGCTGTACCAGGATATGACATTAGTACAAAGAATATTACTAATGTTTATGGTGGTAATAATGCTGGTGGTCGTGCTCAATTAACTTATGTTAATGTTTTAGATAATTCAGTGGCTGATACTATTTATGGTGGAGGTAACGAAGCTGAATCAGATTATACCAATGTTTATGTTGAATCAGGAACCTTACAAAACCTATATGGTGGAGGTAATGGTACAAATGCTGTAGTTAATCAAAATGCTAATACTGTTATCACAGGAGGAACTATAAATAATAATGCTTTCGGAGGTGGTAATGCTGCTACCGTTATCAAAGAATCAGAGATATCTTTAATAGGTGGAACAGTAAATGGTAGTTTATTTGCTGCTGGTAATATGGCTGTTACTGGTACAGAAGCTGCTAGTAATTCTAAAACTACAGTTAACGTTCTATCTGGTACTGTATTAGGTAATGTCTATGGTGGGCCTAATGTTTCTGTTGTTTATGGCGAAACATTCGTTAATATTGGAGATAGTGTTGCTAGTAGAGCAGATTTAAGAAACTATGATTATGAACATATAATTAATATTGGAACCCTAGTAGTTGATGGTAGTGGTAATAAAACCGTAACAGGCGGAACCATCTTCGGAGGTGGCGAAGCCAATTCCGCCGGATCTGAACACTACGACTTCACATTTATTAGTGTTAACGTTGGAACTAACGTTAATATTGATGGTACTAACTACCATGGGACTGAAATAAGTCCACTTACTGGTCAAGAAATAGATGTAGGCTTAAATGCGTACGGATCATTCTTCGGTTGTGGTAACGCATCAGCTACCCAAGGTTATAGTGTTATGACCATTAGAAACTATGGCGATAGTGATAAACCAGGTTCTAACGTATCTATCCAGAGAGTTCAAGAAGTAAAAATATATAATTCATTTATCGAACTATCTGGAGCGATAGATAGAAATAACGACTATGGTGATGTCTTATTCACCTTCAGTAGAGTTGATAGTGCTTACCTATTAGATAATAGTGAAATATTCCTAAGGGCTAGTGCCAACTTACTTAAAAATCTATATAGTGGTACATATACAAATGATACCTTTACTAAAGAACAAGTAACTATTACCGATGAAGGAGTAATAACTTCCCAAAATGTTAACAATAAGATATTTATTCTTCCTAGTAAACACTTAGATGTTGCTGAAGACCAAGGTCTAACTGAATTTGGTAATGTCGTAGGTATGGCCTTTATGGGAATGTATCGTTATAGTGTTGATGGTACTGTTAATAAAGGTATGTATAAAGATTCTTATCATACAGGTGATACAGCTGAATCTACTGACGTAACAGTAGTTAGTGGTGGTACTTATATCCGTGGGGAACACTATTCAGCTCACAATATAAAAGTAGATGGTTATTATTCTCATTATATTGATGATAGTGATGTCATAACTATTA
>CAMYYH010000021.1 GCA_947303405.1 uncultured Mycoplasmatota bacterium | reverse complement strand
CCACTTATCTACGGACTTAACAGCAATATCATTCTTACAAGTATCAGTTAGAATTGCTAATGATTTAATTGCTTGTGATTTTGATAATGAATATATTGTAGATTTGCCTAAGTCATATTTTGATAAGAAAACAAAGATTAAGAGTTTATTTAGTATTATAGATAATGCTTATGTTCAAGATAGACTTAGAATTGCAATTGATTTTGCAACATTTACTAGATATAAGAGTTATGTAATGGAATATATTAGAAATGGATTTGTATTTGCTATTAAGTTAGACGAGAGTTTTGATTATAACTCTGATAATATCGAATATTTAGAGTTGTTTGATAAGATTATTATTGAAACTGATAAATATTATTATAAAGATATGAAAAAACGTGGTAAAATAAAAGATAGAATAATAGCAGTGGATGAGGTGGAATAATGGATACATATGTTAGATTTTTATATGAATTCCTAGACCAATTACTAGGGGGGATAGTAACCGCTTTAAAAGGATTAGTACTAGGTATTATCCAGATGTTTGATATAAGAGCCTATGCCAACCTAATTAAAGATTATTCTAAAGATTTTAAAGGCGGTGAATGGGTACTAGTAGTATTTGCAGTTGTAGTAACCATTATAGTATTAGCTTTAATATTATTGTTAGTATGGTTTGCTGTAAGAAAGATTTTAAAATTTAAAAAGACTCTTGTTGAACAGGAAAGTCTATTAGAAGAATTAGCTGATTTACAAAGAAAAGTAGTTCAATTAATGAAAGAAAAAGATGAACTATATGCGATGAAAGTTTCTCAATTAGGCTTAAAACCTAACGAGTCTAATACGATTGAAGGAGCTCAACCTTCTGAAACCGAAGGTGAAGAAGGGGAGGAAGAAGTTACCGATGCTCAAGCTTCTCGTTTCCCAAAACTTACTACCATCGACCTAGAATATGCTAATTATAAAGTCGTTAACTATGGTAATAGCTTTACTTTACCAGAATTAGTTAATAACTTTAGACAATTCTCAGCATCAGAACTAAAACTATACTATCAAGAAGATATAATTAGATTATTTATTGCTTCTCTAGCATCTACTAAATTAGTAATACTACAAGGTATCTCTGGTACTGGTAAAACATCATTAGCATATGCTTGGGGAAAATTCTTAAAACATGACTCATGTGTTGCTTCAGTTCAACCATCTTGGCGTGATAGAACCGAATTATTTGGATACTTCAACGAATTTACTAAAAAGTTTAATGAAACCGAAGTACTTAGAGAAATCTATCTAGCTGGGTATACTGATGATATATATACAGTAATCCTCGACGAGATGAACATCTCACGTGTTGAGTACTACTTTGCTGAAATGTTATCTATTCTAGAAATGCCATCTCAAGACGAATGGATTGTTGAATTAGTTCCAAGTGCTTGGCCTACTGATCCAAAACACTTAGAATCAGGTAAACTTAAAATTGCTCCAAACGTATGGTATATCGGAACAATCAACAACGATGACTCAACCTTCATGGTTACAGATAAAGTGTACGACCGTGCTATGCCAATTGATATCAATGATAAAGGTCAAGTATTTGAGCCTATTCCAACTGAAGCTCAAGATATAAATTACTCTTATGTTAGAAGCTTGTTTGATGAAGCTATCAACAATAATCAAATCACTCAAGAAACCCTAGATAAGGTAGACAAAATGGACGACTATGTTATTAAACATTTCCGTATTGCGTTTGGTAACCGTATTGTTGCTCATATGAAAAAGTTCGTTCCAGTATACGTAGGCTGTGGAGGAACTGAATTAGATGGAGTAGATTACTTCATTGCTCGTAAGATACTGCGTAAATTTGAACAGTTAAACATCTCATATATTAGAGATGAAATAGATGGATTTGTTAAATTCTTAGAAGATACCTTCGGTAAAGGTAAAATGCATGAATGTATAGAATACTTATTAAGGCTTAAGAAATTAACATAATAGAAAGGAGAGGAGAATATGGATGAAGGATTAAATGTCTTAGGACTTTATCAACACTCTAGCGAAAATAGAATAAAAAGTTTCTCTAGAAGAGTTAAATCCGCTATGTTAGTAGATTTACACTACGATAAAGTCGAATCTAACTTTGAATGGCTAGATCTTATGGAAGAAACCATTAGATACATAGATAATATTCTCCGTAATCCTAATAGATTCATTATTAACGAAGATGAAGTAGTAAAAGTAGAATTAGCTAGAAGAGTAACGGTTGAAAGTATTAAACATCTAGCTCGTAATACCAACCTTATTCAAGATATTAATGAAGATGGAGAAGTAAAGCCTTCTAAAATACTAAATATTAACAAAGAAGAGAGCTTTGATACCTACGAGAATAGATTTATCTATACTTTAATTGTAAATATGGAGACTTTCGTTGAATTCAAGAAAAAAACTCTTCTCGAGAATTCACATTTAAAAGATGATAAATCACTGGAATATAAAGCAGCTTCCATAGTGGGAAATGAAAACATTACTATTGAGCTAGCTATGAAATCATCACTACATACTAAGAAAAATGATGGTAAAAAGAATGGTGAAGACCTAGCTACTAGAGTTAGAAAAATATCTGAAAGAATTACTGATTTAAAAAGTACACCAGTATTTAAAGATTTAGCTAGAAAACACGTAACTTTAGTAAGGCCACCTATTAAAAAGACTAATGTTATCTTAAAGAATACTAACTTTCAATACGCGATGACTTTATGGAATTTCTTACAAGAACACTTTAATGATGAGGATAAAAGAGAAAAACAAGATAAAAACTATGAAGATACTGGCGAGTTAAGAGGGTTATTTGATGATACTTTCTTATTATCATATTTGGCTATGTGTACCTTAAATAAAGATGATTATGACATTAATAAAGCTAAAGAACAAGTAGTAAGCCAAGTTATAAGAAGAGTAATAGATTTGAACTCTACATTATCTGAAGATGAAATAAAAGATCTTGTTGGTGAACAATTCGCAATTGTTAAAAACAAGAATACTGCAACTCAAGAAGGTATTGAAAAAATAATTAAAAAACATATTGAAAAATACTTTACTAAAGTTAATGCAGCTAGACTGAATTGAGGCTAACTATGAAGAAGATACTTGATAATAAAATACTAAATACTATTATATCTATTATAGAAGGAATAATATGTGTATTTCTCTTTTGCTTAGTAGTAATAACTTTATTTCAAAGAGTAAAAGGGTCATTCTTTGATTATAGAATATACACAGTTGCTTCTGAATCAATGATCCCTAATTATAATGTGGGAGATGTCTTACTTGTATCTAAAGTAGATTTAAAAGATATCAAAGTAGGAGATGCCGTTACATATATAGGCGAAGCAACTTCTATAAAAGATATGATAATAACCCACCGGGTTGAAAAAATAGAAAAAGATAAGGGCATATATTATTTCCATACTAAAGGTATTGCTAATAATATAGAAGACCCTATAGTAGAAGGTAAACAAATAATAGGAAAAGTTACCTATAAATTTCGTAGTTTAAGCTTTATAGGGAGGATAACGACTGATCCGTTTAAAATATTCTTCTTTGTTACTGTTCCAATAGCGTTTCTAATAGCTGTTGAAATAATAAAAACTATTAGAGATAAAGATGACGAAGATGATGAGGAAGATATTCCTATTAGAAAAAAAATAAACATAATAGAAGAACCGAAACAACAAGAGGAAGAAAAGAAAGAAGATGAAAAACAACTAGAACCAACCAGCGATGAACAAGTAGAAGAAAACAAAGATATAAACGATTAGCTAGAAAGGAGTGTTAGCATGGAACAAGAACCAATACAACCAGAAAAGAAAAAGAAAAAAAAGAATTATTTATTATTATTCTTAAAGAAGAACAAAATTAAAACCTTATTATTCCTGTTTGTAGCTTTGGCTGCTAACACTTATGCTTGGTTTATCTATAATAGAGTAGTAAGCACCGACTTAGAAGCCCATATTAAATCATGGCAAGTTACTATTGACGGGGCTATGGACGAAAATATCGTCTTTGAAATAGATGATCTATATCCGGGTATGGATGAATATGAAGATGAAGTAACACTTACCAATGATGGTGAAATGGATGCCAGCGTCACATTTACAATGCATTCAATAAGAATCTTAAATGATACTTATACCGTTGGTGTAAATGGTGAGACTGCTGCTACTTTAGCAGCTAGATTAGCTGCTTATCCGTTCTCCATAGTTATTGAATCTTCTAATGCCATAGTTGAATCGGGTGGTGGAGAAGCCAACCTTCATCTATATGTTACTTGGGATTTTGGAGATGGTGATGAAGAAAAAGATGCTTTAGATACCTATTGGGGTGAACAAGCCTATGAATACAATCAAGCTAATCCTGATAGTCCTTCTATAGAAATATCAATAAATGTTAACGTAGTTCAAGTAAACGATTAAAAAACCAGGTTTAAACCTGGTTTTATACTGCTTTCTGAATAAATGATAAATTAACATTTAAAGTAATATTATCTATAGTTGAAGTAACGCTAGTATCCTGAGCGTTATTCATAGTTTGTGTAGATGCATCATCATTCCATCCTATAAATACTCTAATAGTATGTACTCTAGTCGTATCACTTAACAAAATATCGTCACTTATTGTCGGCGTTGCTACTGATGTATCAACATCTATAACATTACCATTATCAACCTTATATCCTGTAACAATAAAATCACTCAAACTGGCATTCCTTGTGATAGATATATTATAGGTAAATGATACTTCTACATCTGTAGCATCAATTTCTAAATCGAAATAACCAGTCGATGTTGGAGCAATAACATTACTTGATATATGTGTAGTACCTGCAAATACAGGAGTTATTAATTGATTCAAAGAATCATTATTCTTAACATTGGTATCGTTAACTATTATATTCCATTTAGCTATACTACCATCAACTGTAGTAGTAGCTCTTGTCAAATACTTAGCATAAGTATCACTAGCAAAGTATATACAAGTAAATAAGGAAATAAAAGATAATAGCAAGAATATTTTATTTCTATTTTTCATTCATACCTCCTTATTTTCATACATTAATTATAACATTAAAAAGAAAATTGTAAAATAAAATAATTGGTATTGCATTTCATAGTAGATTCATTTATAATTATAATAACGATATGATAGGAATTCATATACGTTATCTCCATACACAAGCTCAAGGTGACTAAAAGTTAAAGGAGAGTATAATATGGCTAAAGAAGTGGTACAAAAAGCCCGAAGCATCAAACGAAGAAAAAAAATCGAAAAAGTATCAATGTTATCATTGTTGTTAATATTGGTACTATTAATATTTGCATACTTCATTCTTAATGTTGTATACAATGAGGGAAATTTTACAATAAGTATGGATAAAAACACATACTTAAGAAGTAATTTAGTCATGTACGAATCTATGAATGATCGAAGTTCTGTAATTAAGCTCTCTGCAGAAAAGATTGCTTTTATGGATAACATATCCATAAAATGGTTACCTAGCAACATTAATAAATCAGAAGGTGGAAATCATAACGGTGAGAACTATATAGCATATACCTTCTATTTAGAAAACAAAGGGGAAGAAAACATTAACTATTGGTATTCTGTTATTGTTGATGACGTTATTAAAAACGTTGATGATGCAGTAAGAGTAATGATATTCCTTGATGATGAAAAAACACTATATGCCAAAGTTAATAGCGTTACTAAACAACCTGAAAAAGATACAACCCCATTTATTAATGAAGACGATGGAACAATCATTTTGGAAAAAAGAGAAAAGATGATACCCGGTAAAGTTGACAAGGTTACTATTGTAATATGGCTTGAAGGTGATGATCCAGAATGCGTCAATGCAATCTTAGGTGGAGAGATGAAAATGCATATGAATATTATTGAAGAACATGTCGAAGAAAAAAATGTTTAAGGAGAATGAAAAATGGCAATAAAGAAAAGTAAAAAAGAAGAAAGAAAAAGAAGATTATTATTTTTGATTTTTCTATTTGTATTAACTATCGCTATTGGTGGAACAGCTACCTACGCATGGTTCACATCAAATAGAACAATTGCTGTAGATCCATTAGATGTTAACGTAACAGCAGTTAATGGTTTGCAAATTAGTGCTGACGCTGTTAAGTGGGGTGCTAAAATAACTAGAGAGGAAATTGAAGGAGCAAAAACTGGTGATTATGCTGGTGCTACTAACCAATTACCTGGTACTCTAGGAGCTGTATCTACTTCTGGTAGAATATCAGCAGGACAACTAGACATGTATTATGGAGTTGTTAATACTGATGAAGTAACTCGTAAGTATATGCTAACAGCTACCAAACAAACTGAAGAAATAAACTGTACTGGAGATACTGAATGTGCTGGTAAATACTACGTAGCATTTGACCTATTCGTTAAAGCTGATATGGATATGGACATAGTAATGACTGAAAACTCTAATGTAGTAACAACTGGTGGACAAGATAGAGGTATCCAAAATGCTGCACGTGTTGCTTTCTTAAATGAAGGACATTATACATCTGAAACTGCCGTAGCAACTATTCAAGGAGCTAAGGGAGCTACAGAAGCTAAGATTTGGGAACCAAACTATAATACCCATACTACTCAAGGAGCACAAAATGCTTACTCAGTATATGGAACTACTGTTGCAACAGATGGAACAGCCGGTAGATTAAATTATGTTGGAGTTAAATCTGCTATTACAGCTCCAGGAGTTGATATTAGCACTACAACATCTGATACTACACATTTTGAATCAGTTACTATTGCTTACTCAACAATAGCTGGTAATACTGAAAATGTTGACTTTATTACATTACAAAAAGGAATTACTAAATTCAGAGTATATTGGTGGATTGAAGGACAGGATGTAGACGCAGAAAACAACGCTACTGGTACAGCAATGAGATTAAATTTAGAATTCGCCTTAAAAGAATAAATACTAGACTGAGTATGAAACTCAGTCTTTTTTTTATTATGGTATATGCTATAATATGAGCAGGTGCTTTTTAAGGAGTGGTATTATGAAAAGAATATCTATTATTATTCCTGTTTGCAACGAAGAGGGATGTATAACACAATTTTATAATATCCTGAAACAAGCTCTAAAAAAGAAAAGAATTAATTATGAATTATTATTTATAGATGATGGCTCTCAAGATAAGTCTTTACCTATAATAAAGAAGATAGTAGATAGTGATAAAAAGGCTAATTATTACTCTTTTTCAAGAAATTTTGGTAAAGAAGCTGCTATGTATTGTGGTCTAGAAAAAGCTACTGGAGATTACATAGTTATAATGGATGCTGATTTACAGCACCCCCCAGATGTACTCGTTGAAATGTACGAAATTATCAACAAAAGAAATGTAGATTCTGTCGTAGCTATCAGAAAGAAGAAGAGTCATTTATTATCGAAGATATTCTATAGTTTTATTTCCAAAATGTCATCTATTAAATTTGTTGATGGTGAAACTGATTTTCGTATTATGACTAGAAATATGGTTGATAATATATTAAGAATGAATGAGAGAAAAAGATTCTCGAAGGGGATATTTAACTGGGTAGGATTTAATAAAGAATACTATGAATATGATGATGTGAAAAGACATGATGGTAATAGTAAATGGGACTTTAAGAAACTATTTGTTTACGCTCTAGATGGTTTAATATCTTTTTCTGATTCTCTACTATATATACCTTTTTATATAGGATTATTATTGTTAATAATATCTCTATTATTAACAATATTATTAATAATAAAACAATCTCCGTTTGTACTAATAATCGTTATATTATTATTTCTATTCTCAATAGTATTCTTTGTTTTATTCCTTATGGGGTTATATTTAGAAAGTATAAATAAAGAAGTTAAACGAAGACCACTATATATTATTAAAGAAACAAGTAAAAAAGAATAATACTTTTTAATTATTAGTATTATTCTTTTTCTTTTTTACTATATCGATAACTAGTAATATAAATGATGTAATTGAGATAATGGCTGGAACTAAGTAATGAGTTTTATATTTTAATTCAATTCTATGTTGTCCAGGTGTTACTTCTACACCTAGCAAAGATTCTAATATTTCCCTAGTCTTTACCTTTTTCCCATCTATTTTAACTTCCCAATCTTTATCATAAGGAATAGAAGTAAATATTAACTGATCCTCATCGACGTTAACATTCCCAATAATATGGTTATCATTATAATAGGTATATTTTATTTGATTCTTAGCTAAATAGCTGTATATTTCCTCTAATTTACTTTCTTTAAATGTATAGATAGTAATAGTCCCATCACTTTCATCAATATTTTGTTTAATATTGTGTGCGGTTTGGGCTTCATCATATATAAAGTAATAATGATAAGGAATATAAAAGGTATACTTATTATCTATTTTATATCCCTTTATTTCTTTTTCATTAAATAAGTCGGTAATACCAGTCATATTATATAATAAGGCTTCGTAGTTTTCTTTTATACTAAATTCATTTGGATAATACTCCAGTACTTTTTTATTTACAGAGTATATTTTTTCTAAATAATAATTACTATGACTATTCTTAACGTTAAATAACATTGAAGCTACTTCTTCTTTATCATTTATGGCAGAGAAAGAAGTTGAAAAAGTATTAACACCTAATAGTTTCATCAATCTAATATATTTTACATATGACATAGATGAAAAAAAATAGGTGGACTTAGTATTACTATATAAAGTATTGTTATTATCTTCTTTACTATTAATTCGATATCTAGCATTATCAAGATTATAAGTATATGAATTAGTATTATCAATCGTATTAGTGAATTTAAACGCTGAATAATTACCTACAAATACTTGGAGAATAAAGCATATAATAGTAAGAATTTTATAATATTTATTATCATCATATAGTAGAAATAGCAGTATAAATACTAATAAGAAGGTTGAAGTAATAACTAACTCGGTATTAATAGAATTCTTACAAGAGAATATATATAGAATAATAGTAATAAATATAGCTATGATATATGATCTCTTATTTATTCTCTCTTTGTTAACAGTATTAATAAATAATAGGATTAATAAGAAAGATATTATAAAGCTGTAGCGGTAAGGAAAACCTCTTGGATATCTAAAACCACTCATATAATAGTTTAGTTTGGGAATAAATATTATAGCTATAGTAATAATAGATATTAAAACAACAAATATTCTATTTCTTAATGGTTTATCAGAATTAAATATGTAAGCTATATAAGTTATTAAAACTATAGAAGGTATAGCAATGTTTACAAAAGTTTCTCCCTTTAAGTCGTTAAATAATTTGATATTTGGATAGAATAAAGTACTTAAAAATGTAGATATACTAAGATGATAATCAGTTTCAATGGGAGCTCCTACACCAATTCCCATCTTAATAATTGAATCATACCATGCAAATAAATAAAAAGAAGATATTAATAAAGCAAACAAAGTAGATAAAGCAATATAATCAAAAGAAAGAATTTTCTCTTTGATAGAGTCTTTTTTATATACTAATTCATATATTATAAAGTATAAAAGAGCATATACACAAACTGACATTGATAAGTACAAATTTGCTATTAGCATATAAGATAAGGTGATTATATATAGATGACTTTTATGTTCGTCTAATATTTTTTCTAGGCCATATTGGAACAATGGAAATACCATTACTATATCTAGCCAGATATTAAATAAGGAAAAAGATAAAAACCACCCGGAGAAAACATAGGATAAAGTAGCAATAATAATAACGCTTTCATTTTTAGTCTTCTTACATACATAATAATTCATAAAAAGAACAGTTAATATCAATTTGCAAAGAATTACTGCAAAATACATTGCATTAGTATCAGTAAAAAAGATACCTACAATATTTAAAGGACTTGCTAAGTAGTATAGAAATTCAAAGATAAAAGGATTCCCAAGGCCATTATTAAAAGAATAATTAAGTAATGTTCCCGTACGCAATTTTGTTAAAAAATTATACAATAAGGGTTTGAATTGTACTGTAATATCACTTTCTTGTAAAGCGTATTTTCCAAAAGGAGTTACACCAAAAATGATAAAAGGTGTAATAAATATAATTAAGAACAATGCTACATTAATAATATATGTTTTATACTTATTTATGAATTTCAAACTAATCTCCCCATTCATACTTATTATATGAAAATAGTAAATAAAGGTAAATAAATTTGTTAATAATTAGTAATATCTTATTGAATTGCTAATTTTTTAATGATATACTTATAATGATAATAGAAGAAAGGAAATGATATAAAAGATGAAAGAGGCAACAGGAGAATTAAATATGACTGTTATTACAGTAGTTGCTATCGCAGCTGTAGGTACCTTATTTACCCTATTTGTATGGCCAAACATTCAATCAAATTTAATATTGTCTAGTGCTTGTAGTCAAATTAATTCAAACGGTAACTATGTTATTGAAGATGGTAAACAAAGTGGTGAAAATGGCTACGTAAGTTGTTCTAATTTTATATGCCATGCGAATTATAATAACAAATCCTACTCTAGAACATGTAATGGCGATGCAGCAAACAAAAATAACGCAACAACATAAGGAGATTAATAAATGAAAGAAGCTACTAGCGAATTAAATTCAACATTGGTAGTAGTGATGGCTATAGCTGCGCTTGCAGCTATTTTCTTTACTATCATATGGCCAATGTTAAGATCTGATTTAAAAGATTCAGCAAAATGTTCTAACGCAGTGTGTGATAAAGGGGTGGATAAGGACGGCATGGTTTTTTGTCGTGCACCCAGAAATGAACAAGATATAATATATTGCCCTTATAGAGGATAGGTGAAAAAAAATGAAAGACGCCATAGGTGGTACTAGTTTATTCTTAATAGTAATAAGTATATTAAGTGTTTTTGCTATCTATATTTCCATATCTGTTAACTGGTCTACAGCTATTAAAGTCAAAAACGAAATAATCTTTTATATTGAAAAAAATAAAGGCTTAAACAATGACACACTAAAAGAAATTAATACCTATTTATCAGACGTTGGATATTTTACATCTGGTACGTGCCCAGGAGATAGTAAACAAGGATGGAATGGGTACAATGTTGGTAAAATAGATGGCTATATAACTACGGGAGATATTCATTATTGTGTATCTAAAGTAAATTATATAAAAAATCAAAGCGATAGTATGGATAGATCTTACTATAGAGTAAGAACTTTCTTCATGCTTGATTTGCCTATTATAAGAAGACTAGGGCTAACTATTGATGGCGAAACTAAAGTTATAACCAATCCTAAAGATGATATAGAGGGTGTAACAGTAACAGAAGCTAGGTGGGATTAATGAGAGAAGGAATTGGAAGTATTTGGATTACGGGTTTGGTAATCACATTTATGTTAATATTTTTTGGTTACTTAGCAGTAACTATTAGCTATTCAACAGCAATTAAGTCCAAAAACTATATCATAGACATAATAGAAAGAAAAAATGGTATAACCTCTTTCAATGGCAAAAGAATAAAAAAAGGCAGCATTTTACGTGAAAACACCGATATATATACTAGTTTTGGTACTTTAGAAACGATTAACTTATATTTAAGGGGAAGCTCGTATAAACAAAAGGGTAGTTGTGGAGAAGGAGTCGGTGACGCTTCTAAAAACACTAATATTATTTGGTATGGTGTAAAAGACCTATATGCGAATACCAATCCGATTACGACAAATGGTGATACAGCTATAGTTAACGTAGTAGCAGAACGAGCTAGGGCAGATACTAAATATTACTATTGCTTTACTAAAATAAGAGTAAAAGACGATAAAACCGCAACGCCTAGTAATGAAACGGTCCCTTTACCAGCTTATTATCGTATAAGAATGTTTTATGCCTTAGATTTACCAATTATTAGTTCTTTAGTATTCACTATCGATGGTAAAACCAATACAGTTGAAAAGCCAACCCACTGCGAAGTTCTTCCGTTTTCCAACACCAAAATAATGGCCCAATGCCCTAAAGGAAGCCCTAAAGGAATTTCATAATTAAGAATAGAAAAGAGGAGTAATATGAATGTAATAGTATCAAACAAATATGCAGCAATGTTATCTAATCTAAACATTGATCTTATTAAAAGTATTAATGGTGAATTTGAAGTAGACGAATTAGTTGCTCAGTTTGACAATTTCTTTTTCAATAAAATGATACTTGATATCACTGCTATTAAAGGTTATCAAGACATAAACAACATTCAAAAATTATCTTTTGGAATGGATATGAGTAAAGTTATCCTCCTACTTGATGATTCCCAAGTAGTTAACTCACCATCATATCTATCAGAACTAGTATCAATGGGTATATATAACTTTACTAAGAATATAGATGCTATTGCTTATTTAATAGATAATCCTAATTCTTATAAAGATGTAGCTCAATTTCACTTACTTGGTAATAATACTCCACCTGGAAATGAAGGACAATCGGCCTCTTTTGGAGGTAGAAATTCTAAACCTCGTGAAAGCACCTATATAACCGATAATATTGGATCCCCAAGTGTTGGTGGTACAAGGGTCATCGGTTTTAAAGACCTTACTGATCATGCGGGAGCTACTACTCTAATATATATGTTGAAAAAACAATTAGATAATCATTATAATGTTCTAGGAGTTGAACTAGACAAAGAAGATTTCTTATTCTTCAACGATGATGGCTTAAAGAGTATAAGTACTAAAGAATTACCACAAATCATAAAAAATCCTGTTAATAACTACCAAGTTATTCTAGTGGATGTTAATAGTAATAATGATGAAGAACTATGTACAGAAATGATTTACCTAATTGAGCCTTCAACATTAATGTTAAATAAAATGATTAGAAGAGATAGAAATATATTAGACAAAATAAAAGGAAAAAAAGTTGTTTTAAATAAGAGTTTATTAACTCCTAATGATGTTAAAGATTTTGAATACGAAGCAAGATGTTCTGTATTTCAAAATATTCCCCCTTTGGATGATAAGAAAGATCAACATAGAATTCTTGACGAATTTTTAAATAGATTGGGCTTCGACAAGAATAAACCAACAGGTGGAAATAGAAGTGGAGTCCGATTATTCGGTATAACCAAAGAATAATAAACTTGACATAGTCACATAATGAATATATAATTACTTTAGAGAAAAAGGAGATGTTTTATATGGATATATTTTATTTACTAAGTACTTATGCCCCTGGAACTGAGGCTAATGGTTTTTGTGCTAACACTGTTGAGATTTGGCAGTTGGTTGGTGTGATTCTTATGGTTGCACGTATAGTATTCCCATTATTGGTTATAATTTGGGGTATTATCGATGTTGGAAAGAGCGTTACATCTAGTAAACCAGAAGAGATTACTAAAGCCTTTAAGTCATTAGCATTTAGACTTGGCGCAGCATTAGCAATATTCTTTATTCCAACAATCGTAAGCTTCGGTATAAGATTAGTTGCTGGTTTCCAAGACGTTGATGAAGACTACAAAATTTGCGCTAATTGTCTAGTTTCTCCAAGAGATGATGATGTATGTGGCAACAAAAAAAATCCAAACGGCATAAACTCAGAGAATTCTGGCGTAGGTTCCCAAAAAGGGAGATAAGTAATATTTATTTAAATATTACTTTTTTTGTGATATAATTTATGAGATGAGGTGTATACTATGAAAAATAAGATACTATTTATCTTTTTTATAATTATATCAACGTTTTTTTGCATAGGCTTTGTAGAAGCTAAGAATACCATAAATCGTGTTTCTTTAACTGACTACAGCGCACCCAAACTAGCTGGTAATGAATGTACAGCAATATTTGGTGATCCTCGTGATAATGGAGAGGATAATGATAGAAATGGTGATGGTTCGCGTAGCGTTGCTAATTACTTACAAGAGATATTTACTTTCATAAAATATCTAGGGCCAGCTCTAGCTATAGTTTTTTCAGTGTTAGAATTTTTTAAAGCTGCTGCGGGACAAGATAATGACGCATTATCTAAAGCTACTAAAAAAACTGGATGGCGTCTTGGCCTAGCAATCGCATTATTCTTTCTACCAGAAATTATTGATGTAACATTCTCAATGATTGGTTGGTATGGAACTTGCGGAATAGGATAGGGGTGTAGATTATGTTATTGGCTAATCTATTTAATGCCGGAATAACCGGGATAATGACAGTTATTACATATATTGCCTTATTTATTGTTACTGGTATTTATTCTATTTTAAATTCGATTTATAAAATATTTATGGCTTTAGCTAGTGCTAAACTATTATCTAATGATATGTTTACGGGAATAGCAACTAGATTCTACGCTATTGTTGGTGTAACAATGCTATTCGTTTTAGCTTACGTGATTATTCAAGGAATTATTAATCCTGATAATTTTGCTAAAAGTGGTGGCGATGGAGCTCAAATACTAAAGAGATTAGCTATTGCCGTTTTAGGTATGGCTTTAGTACCTGGTGTATTTAGAATTGCTTATGCTGGACAAGATTTGGTAATGTCTCAAGACCTAATTGGTAAGATTTTCTTGGGCTATGACAAAGAAAGCAATCTAATTACCCACGGAGATATCGCTATAGATGGCGAGGTCTTAGAATTTAATGAGGACGGAGAACTAAATCAAAATGATGCCATAAAAAGAGAAGCCGGCTCAATTACCGCTCTTACTATCTGGCAATCATTCTTTTATCCGACTAATACAGAAGATATACAGGCTGAAGCAGATAGAATCAAATCCAAGTCTGATATTGTTTCATTTATCGGAGGTACTGCTGCGCTAGCTTTAACATCAGTTGCGTGTGTTGCAGCCATAATGGCGGCTTGGGCTACTAAGATTTTCGTTGTACCCGTACTTGCCGCAGTAACACTTTGTAGTTCAGCTGTACAAAGCGCCAAAGCAATGAATCTTATAGGAAAGGGTATGTCTTTAAGCCAAACTTATGGCGTTGCTGCGACTACTGGTAACTTTACTGTGTTCTGTGCATTTGCTGAAAATGTTGCCAACAAAGAAATAACCTTTAACTGGTTAGCCGCTTTAATAGTCGGTCTTGTTGCAGCTTACTTGTTCCTATCATTTGCCATTGATATGGCGGTGCGAGCTGTCAAGTTAATATACATGCAAATTATTGCTCCAGTACCACTAATGCTACAAATTATACCTAAATTTAAAGAAAACTTTAGCAAGTGGTTACAAACAACACTTTCACTATTTGCCGAAGTATTTATAAGACTTACATTTGTATATGTAATAGTTTTCTTGATTGCTCATATTCCATCTATTATAACCCAAGACTGGTTAGATGGTTCTAATCTAGCTCTTCATGAGGGCTTATTAGCTAGAACATTATTAATTATAGGTTTACTAGCTTTCGCTAAAACAGCTCCTCAATTTGTTAGTGAAACCCTAGGTTTAAAATCAGGAAGCTTAAGCCTTGGAATTACCAAGAAATTGGCTGAAAATGGTGCCTTAACAAGTGCAGCAACTCTTGGTAGTATAGGAGGGAACCTTCTTACTGGTAGCATAAGAGGATTTAAGAAAAGAAGAGAAGCGCCAAAGCCAAGCGGTATACTAGGATCAATAGTAAAAGGATCTATTCCTCAAGCCCTTGGCCAAACAATTCGTAATGTCATTCCTAACTATTTAGATGCTAAAACAGTTAAAAGCTTTAGCGAAGTAAGAGCAAGAGTTTTAGATAATACCGAAAAGGGTGTTCAAAGAGAAAACGAACGTGATACTAGAACGGAAAAAATAAAAGAGGAACTAAGGGCTCATGGGTACGATCCAGATGCAGAACATAAATCTAGAATAACATGGGCGACTGCTCATGGTGCCAGAAGAGTAGAGAGTTTTAAAGAGTACGCCGAGAGGGTTGGTGGCCTTCCAAAAGACGACGAAAAATTCAAAACCCAATTAGAAATATCTAGAAAAATGGAAGATCAAGAATCAAAACTACAAGAAATTGCCACCAAATATAATGATGAATATAAACTTGAATTACAACAATATAACCATGCTCAATCAGGCGACGGAAGAAAAGAATTCATGCGTAAGTATGCTGCTGATCATGGCGTAGATATAAACAAAGAAGGAGAATTCGAAGCGTATTATAACGCACACTCTGAAGACATGGAAAGGGCTTACTATAACCATGTTGAATCCCATCGTAAAAGAACCGATGATGCTAAGAAAAACGCTGTCAGTCAAGAATTTGAAAAAGCACGTATTACAGGTGAAGATAACGATACTACAAGAGCAGCAAAAGAATTCTTAGCGACCAATCACGATTTGTTGGTAACCAATAAACACATGCATATAACAGAGGGTGGTAAGACTCTTGATCAGCTTATGAAAGAACTATATGGCGATGAGTATGAGACAGCAAAACTAGACTATAGTAGAACCCTTGCTGATTATGGTAAACAAGAAAGAGAAGTAGGAGTAAAAACAGTAGACGGAAAGAAAGGGACGATTAGATTTAGGAAGACTGTTAAAGATGGCCAAGAGGTTATAATTCAAGAGTATATAGACGATGTTGGTGACGTTCACAGGATAAAACCAGCCAGTGATAGCCTTGGTCTTGTAGACCGAAGTGGTGGCGACTGGGAACTTAAATTTGAAGATAACGGCTCAGTAAAACTGGAAAAAGATATGAAAAAAGCCTTTTCACCATCAAAAGTGCTAGGTGATTCATCTGTATCAAGTTTAGCCGCTGATGGAACTATAGCAGCTAACTCTGGAACCTTTACAAACATTGCTCAAGGTGTAGGAGGTACCCTTACTTATAAAAAAGGAACTCCTGATCAGGAAACTTTAACAGTAGCTAGTGATGATATATCAGGAGTATCTTTTACAACTCACATCAAAGGAATATTATCCGATGATTTAAGCGTTAGTACTATTACTGCGCCGACATCCGGATTGGTATTGGCTGGAGACCGACCTCTCGAAATGACTGGTAAAATAAATAATAGAAACATTCAGCTGAATTTAGAAAACAATGGAACAGGAGTTGTAGCTAGAATGATTGGCGTTGACGGCTCTCAAATAGATATTGACACCGCCGGTAGAGCTAATTCCCAAATTGGGCTAGTTAATTTATTCAGTACCCAAGTTGACACTGGAAAAGAAGGAGTACAATCGTTCACGGTGGGTGATAGAGAAGTTCAATTTGCTGTTCGGGGTGGAAGTATAACTGGTTCTAAGGTTAACCAAATTAAGACCAGTAAATCATTCGACGGAATATCAAATGATGCAGTAATAAGCGTCGCTAGAACGGTTGCTACAATGGCCAACGGCGATTCATTCGCTATTAATAGTTCTGACGGTCTTTACAGCTATCAAATATCTAAATCTGAAGCAACAGGCAATGTCAGTTATTCAAAAGTTAATAAAAACACAGGCATCGCAACCCAACTTACAGAAGCCCAAATTCAAGAGGCATTCAATAGTCGAGCTGAAGTTAATATGGAAGAAATAAATAACTTGAGACTAGCTAATCAAGCATTTAAAATTCAAACCATTTCAGCTAGTACAGGTAAAACTTCTGAAGTTACTATTCAGAGAAATGGTACTGATGTTAATTACACTTCAAGAACAGAACCTTCTAACAAAAATATCAGTGTTTTCGATATTGCCGACCAAGTTGGAAATGGAACTAATGTTAAGTTTGATGATCCAGCAACTGGTGTAAGCTGTACAATTGACAAATCTAGCACAGGAACAGTTACATATACTTATGGTACAGAAAATGTTACAAAAGACGATTTCGAGAAGAAATTTGATGTTAAAATTAATGGTAATGACGTTGTTGACAAAGTTCAAAATGGTAGAACAGTTCACGTTGGCACAACAACAATTCGTAGAGACGAAACTTCTATGTTTAAGGGCCTACACAACGGAGAAGCAATCTCTACTAATGATATTATCGACATGTTAGCTGATAATACTCCGGGTTCAGCAGCTATGGGTGGAACAATATCTTTTGGTGGACCTAATCAAGAAAAAATACGTGTTAATATCGATGCAGATACTAGAGCAATTTCATATACATATACTCATAAAAATACATCTCAAGAGGGAGCTCCAGATGTTGCCCAAGAGTATGCTGATTTGACTTCTCTTAGAAGCGATCATGGTAACTTATTTGGTACAGACGCCACTATTAAGGATATTACAACTAAAGGTGTTACTACTGCTGCCGCTGAAAATGCAAGTTCATTGACTAAAAAAGGTGGTAAAGATAGTAGTGTTACAATTACTTCAAGTGATGCATACATTAAGAATATTAACAAGAAGATTGCAAAAGTCAAAGATAATAAGAAATAAGGAGGGAATAAGAAATGAATAATAACGGAACTTTTATAATACCGGCCAACTCTAAGAAGTCACAATTGTTCCTAAGTTACTTTAATCTACAAGATGTGATTGTCTTGGTTGTTGGGGTTTCCATTACATTGGTCGCCTTGCTGGTAGTTAAGGATGCTCCATTTGGGATAATGGTTTGTCTTGCCTTACCAGCGTTAATATCTATGTTTCTTGTTCTTCCTTTACCTCCTCATTATCACAATATAATGACAGTATTGGGGAATTTTAATAGATACATTTTTGGTATAAAAAAGTATTATTGGAGAGGTTGGTGTGCTAGTTATGGCGAACGCGCAAAACGCAAATAGTGCAAATGCAGTTAGAAATTATGCTGAAGACTGGATTCCTGTAAAAAATATAATGAATGGAATGATTCAGTTAGAAAATGGTTACTATGTAACCGGAATAAAAGTATTACCTAAAAATATCTTTATTCTAGATGAAGGAGAAAGAAACAATATTCTATTTAGCCTTCAAAATTTCTACAATATGATAGACTACGAATTTTGGTTGATGATAGCCGACCGTCCAGTAGATATAAATGTGTATTTATCACAATTACAACTTTTATATCAAAGAACAACAGATTCTGCTATAAGAAAAATAATATTACAAGATATTAATAAAGCCAATGCCTTTATGGGAGCGGAATATAGTGTTGTAGACACTGAATATTTCATACTATTTAAAGAAAAAAAATTAGAAATAATCCAAAAACGTATTCACAATCTTATTTCTGGTTTAGCTAACGCTACAATTAATTCTGTACAAGTATCAAATGTAGATTTAAGAATGATCTTAGATAACTTCTTAAATGGTGGGATGACCACTACTTTTGGGACGGTGATGCCTAATGGCTAATACATTAAAAAGTGAAATTGCGCCTAAAGGGTTAAATTTCAATTTTAGAGATTTTATAATAAGTGGCAAAAACGCTACTATCTTAACTGTTATTAGTTATCCTAAGAGCATACCTCCTGGATTCTTATCTAATTTAACCAACCTAAATGGTGTTAAAATTGTAGCTAAACATATCCCAATCGAATTTAGTACATTACAAAGCATGTTAAATAAAGAAATTGCTGATTTAAAACTAAGATATCAATCAGAAACTGATAATACTACTCAAGAGAGTATTCGTCAGGATTACGAATCATTGGAAAACTTCATTCAAATGCTAGCCGCAACTCAGGCTCGTATCTTCGATTTCCAATTACACATCATGGTAATAGCCGATAATCCTGAGCAATTAGAAATGCGCTTAATGCAAGTAAGAAGTTATGTTGATGCTATGGGTATGAGAGCAATCCCGCTAACATTCGAACAAAAAGAAGTATTACAATCAATAATTCCTATATTTCCAAAACAAGCTCTAGAAGATAGAATAGGAACTCCAATTCCATCTATAACAATTTCAGCTATGTATCCATTCATATTTGATAGTGTTAAAGATCCGGGAGATTCAGCATTATTAGGTGTTGACTTCTCTGGTGGAGTAATATTATTCAACCAGTTCTTGTATCAAATAAAAAAAGAACATAATAGAACCAATGCTAACATGATAATCCTAGGATCTTCTGGTTCTGGAAAATCTACTGCTGCTAAATTACTAATAAGAAGCCATATTAGAAATGGTTATAAAGTAATATGTGTAGACCCAGAAGGCGAACTAGAAGAAATGTGTCGTAGTGTTAATGGTAGCTATCTTGATTTGGGTAAAGGTGGAGAATTCGGTATGATAAATCCACTAGAAATAGTATCAGATGCTGACCAAGAAGAGATGGAACAAGGTTTAGGATATACCGTGTTAACAAGAGGACTACAATCACTAAAAGCCTTCATGAAATACTATTCTCCTTCTATAGAAGAAGATGTTTTAGAAATGTTTAGTGAAGTTGTTCAAGATACTTATAAGAGATATAAAATAGATGTAGATACTAATTTTAATACTTTAAAACCAGATGATTATCCAACCTTTGATGATGTATATGCGACTATTAAAGGGCGTCTCCTATCTATGCCAGAAAAGACTAAAGAACGAGACATAATGGAAAGATTAGAGCTTAAAATACGTCCATTAACAAGAGAACTTAGATATTATTTCTGTGGTCATACAACTCTAAAAATAGATAGTAATATAATCGTATTTAATATTAAAGAATTAATGAATTCTGACGAAAACATAAGAAATGCCTTATTCTTTAATATATTAAAGTTTGCTTGGGGCTTATGCCTAGATAAAGATACAACAACTGTATTATCTGTAGATGAGGCTCACGTATTATTATCAACTAGAAACGAACTTGGTGCTGAATTCTTGGCACAAATGCAAAGACGTGCTAGAAAGTATAATACTGGAACAATCATTATTACTCAACAACCTACAGACTTCGCTGCTCAAAACGTACTTGTTCATGGTAAAGCAATATTCGATAATGCTGCTTACTACTTAGTAATGAGCCTTAAGAAACAGGCGGTTGATGACTTAGCTAAGCTTGTTGACCTAAATGAAAGTGAAATGGATTCCATAAAATACTATAATCAAGGAGAAGGATTATTCATTT
>CAMYYH010000020.1 GCA_947303405.1 uncultured Mycoplasmatota bacterium | reverse complement strand
CATTACTATTTTCTTTTAAATATAGTATTAATATAAAATCTTCTTTATTATTATCTATAACAACATTAGGAAAATAACTAAGAGTTATTACACCTTCACTAAACTCTATAGTTCTAATTAGTTTTATATAATCATACTTAATATCTATTTTATTAATGCTCTCTACAAACATATTAATAAATACAAGCGAGGATAAAGTATCAAAACCATTATTATCACTTATAAATTGTTCATCATGTAATCTATTAGTTCTATCTTCATTATCCTTACTATTAAATACTATATCTATAATTTTCTTAGTATATACTTTAGCTTTATCATTAACTACCTCAGTATTAATAAATCCCCTAGTATCTATTTTATAACTTTTATCTAGATTATCAATCAAACTATTTCCTTTAGAATTTATTTCAATTTTACTAGTATCTATTACAAAATCATTCCTAGCTATTATAGAAGGTATAAATAAAATAAAAGCTACTATTACCAACAAAACTCTTTTCATCTTATCTCCTCCTATAACTTACTTCTTAATACTTCAAAAATATATCTACTAGCAGGTTTAGCACTACCACCATTTAAATATACATCATGGAAAGCTTCAGCAATGGTCTCATCATAAATATAATTACCCGTTCCATCTTTAGCCATCGCATAGGATGATATAGATGCTCTAAAATTATCAAAAGTAATATTATTACCATTTTCATTAACATATTTATTATATGCTTCTTCAATCATTATCTTACTATAATCTCCAGCATTAAAATCATTGTAAACCATATACATAGTATTAATTCTATTACTAGTAACATATGTCATCTCATCAGTATTATAATGTTTTAATAAGGCAATATAAGAAAGATAATGTCCAAATTCATGAGCTACTGTACTACTTCTAACTGCGTGTGGAGGAAAATATCCGCTACTAGTTCCATAACTAACAGAATTAGCTATCTTAGTAGTATTTAAAAAGTATTTAGAATTCAATAGTATTTGTGTCTTTATTCCCACAGGATAATTAGACGCATTCTTACTTGTAATAAAAGTAAATATAGGCATAAAAGAAGCAATATAATTTCCATTAGTTACATTAGCCAACGTTACATTAGTTAAATGATTGCGAGCAGTAGGAAAATTATTATATATATATCCTATAACACTTTCTAATTCTATTGCAAAAGAAGGATCCATCTCACACATATTAACAGCCGTAATCCCATAATTACTAACTATATTTTCTTCTACAGCTTTAACTGTTGAGTTACACCCATTCTTTTGTTTCTCACTATCATATTTAATTATTTCTAACACTTCATTTTTATTAGTTAAATCTATTTGCTTATAGTATTGATTATCAAAAATTATATGTGTTTGATCCTTTTCTCTAACTATACCATCATATCCAGATTTAGACTTTCCAATCAAAGAAGAATAATTATTCTGCGGCGTAGTTGGTGTTGTCGGTGTAGTTGGAATTGTTGGTGTTGTCGGTGTTGTCGGTGTTGTTGGTGTTGTCGGTGTTGTTGGAGTTGTCGGTGTTGTTGGAGTTGTTGGTGTTGTTGGAGTTGTCGGCGTTGTTGGAGTGGTCGGTGTTGTTGGAGTGGTCGGCGTTGTCGGTGTTGTTGGTTCACTAGGTATCGTTGGTTCGGATGGTTGTTCCTCTCCTCCACCCTCTAAAGGCTCTTTATGAGTACTATTCACATCTCCTTGACTCATAACCTCTTTATTCTCTAAACCTATAAAAAAGTACTTTTCAACATTCTTATCAACTACGTAATAAACCGCAACTAACCATATTCCTAAAATAAGTAAAGCAATGATTAACTCTCTACCCCTACTACTACTATTCTTTTTTATTACTACTTTTCTATCTCCAAAATCTATGTTATTATTCATTTCTTTCAAATAATTCCCACAAACTGGGCAAAAAGAAACACCAGGATTATTTATATAAGTATTACACCTTTTACACTGCATAAATTACACCATCCTAGCTATATAAATTATACCAAAACACTAGCTTTTTTTAAAGAAAAAAGATTCAATCTCTAACTACCCAAGGATCCGTTTCTGAACCCATTCCTAACGAAAATTCAACAGAAGAAGCAAGTGATACCACAGGGCGAATACCCTGAGAAATCTCAATCCCAGCAACACAGTTGATTTCACCAAAATTACCAACTGCCCGCCAATTTGCACCCGTGGAAAATCGATGTAGTTCTTATTATTTGCCAACACAATCCGCCAAATATTACATTCCTCTTATCTGCACATCTATCAAAATAAACATTATCAGCTGATTCTGTTACCCCAACTTTATCTGTTACTTGTCCCTCATATTTTACTATACAAGAATTACTTACAGACAATCTTTGTAATATATTTCCAGCATTTTCTATATCTCTAGTTTGAACATAATTAATAGTAAATGTTAAAAATAAATCTATATCATCATCAGGGAATGTGTTTAAATCCTCGATATATCATACCCTTACTACTATCCTCTTCATAGAATGGGGATTTAACAAATCATCTACCTGAACATTAGTCCCATCAGTATATTTAATAGACGTTTCCAAATATGATGAGGCCTCATTACTTATACCTTGAGTATTAACTAAAGATACTTTAGCTGGTATACTACCAGTGTTCACAATATCTACTTTAAATTCATAGAAATCCCCCGGTCTCTCAAGACGTACACTATAATTAATACTTGTATTATTACCCTGTATTGACGCAGGAGTTGTCGCAACAACAGAATTATTAGTAACACTCTCAAAATGGATATCCCAAGTATTAGAAACAATTGTTGTACTTCCATTTATAGATAAAGCAGCATTTAAATAAGCATAACCGATAGTAATAAATAATAAAGATATAATACCAACTAAAAAGATTGTTTTTTTCGCCAATTAATATACCTTCTTCTAGCAATTCTACTCACTACGCTCACCTACTATAAAAATTATAATACATTATTCGACCATAGTAAACAAATAAAAAGAGAAGCTACTCTTCTCCTTTTCCTATTACTTCTCTAGGTTTAGACCCGTTTTGAGGACCAATTACTCCTCTTTCTTCTAACAAGTCTATTATTCTTGCGGCTCTATTATAACCCAATCTAAACTTTCTTTGAATCAAAGAGGCCGATATTCTTCCAGTTTCATAAGCAAACTCAACAATCTCATTGTATAAAGGATCATCATCAGTTCCACCTGGTCCACTACCAATACCATTACTAGCGCCACTAGAATCCGGCATCTTATCAAGTGTATTATCATAACTAGCCACTTGTTGATTTCTAACATAATTAATCAATCTATCTACTTCTTCATCAGTTATAAAACAGCCTTGTATTCTAATTGGATTATTAACGCCATTAGGCTTAAATAACATATCACCTTTACCAAGTAACTTTTCTGCTCCACCGCTATCAAGTATAGTTCGCGAATCTACAAAAGATGCAACAGCAAAAGCTATTCTTGAAGGTATATTAGCTTTAATTATACCTGTAATAACATTAGTACTTGGTCTTTGTGTAGCAACAATTAAATGTATACCAGCTGCCCTAGCTAACTGAGTTATCCTTTGAATAGAACCTTCTACTTCTTTAGAGGCAACCATCATTAAATCAGCCAACTCATCTATTATTACCACTATATATGGCATCTTTTCTCCTTTACTGGGATTCCTTTCTACCATACTATTATATTCTTCTATTTTTTTAACACCAATTTCAGCAAACGTATCATATCTTTCGTCCATGATACCTACTATTCTTTGTAAAGCAACAGACGCCTTCTTAGGATCAGTAACAACAGGCCATAGTAAATGAGGTATTCCATTATAATGAGACATCTCAACCTTCTTAGGGTCTACTAATACTAATTTAACCTCATCATAATGATATCTCATTAGAATAGAAGCAATAATACTATTCATACATACTGATTTACCTGAACCCGTAGAACCAGCTACTAACAAGTGTGGCATCTTCGTAATATCTGTAGTTTGTACCTTACCCATTAAATCTTTACCTAAAGCCACTAAAACATTAGCTTTCTTTTGATCTTCTGGTATACTACCTAATACTTCTCTAATCTTAACCGCACTAATATCCGGATTAGGAATTTCTATACCTACAGTACTTTTCCCAGGTATAGGAGCTTCAATAGCGACACTCTTAGCTGACAAAGCTGCTGCTATTTCTTTATCTCTAGCTGATACTTTAGATAATATTGTCCCACTATGTACAGCCACTTCAAATTGCGTAACAGCTGGACCAACATGTACTTCTACTACTTTTCCATCAATACCAAAATCACTTAATACTTTTTCTAACTCTTTAATATTCTTACCAGTATTATTATTACCAGTTTGTTTATTTTTAGGAACTTCGTCTAAAATATTAATACTAGGTAACCTATATATACCTTTATTAGTAACAATAGGTTCCTTCACTATTTCTGGTTCTTCTTTAATACTATTAGCTACAGTAACAGGAATATTTTCCTCTTTCTTAATTGGTTTATTCTCTTTTATTGTATTCTCTTCTTCACTATCATCTTCATCATCTTCTTCAGATTTAGTAAAGAATCTTTCTTTGATATCGTCAAATATGCTACCTACATCTATATCAAACAATAAAATTAAACCAACTATTAATAAAACAATTAGTACTATAATAGTCCCTACTTTATTAAATAAAGAATCAAATAGAGATGCTAAAAAACCACCTACTATTCCTCCTCCAACATTAATACTTTCTTCACCACTAGTAAATATAGAAGCGCTAACTCCTATAGTTTGTATCCTTCTATTATAGTTTTCTATAGTCTTATTTATGATATCAGAAGGCAACACAGTCTCTATATAAGAGAAATGACTCCCCACTAATAATACTACTAATAATATATAAAAACCTACTAATCTGGCAGACAGCATTCTAGGAACTCTTCTTCTAAAGATAAGATTAGCCCCTATAAATATAATAAATAATAATATTAATATCCACCATTCACCAACTATAAACATTGCACCTTTTTTTATTAAAGCCCCAAAAGCTCCAAAACCAAAGCCCAATACTCCTAATAGTAATAGTAATAGTCCAAATATAATAATATTCATATTATCGGCAGCTTTCTTAGTTGCTTTCCTTCTCTTTCTAGCCATACTACTCACCATCTTAATTATATACTATATATTATCTAAAAGCAAAGAAAACAACCCATTACTAGTTTCCAACTTTTACGTTTTCTATACACTATTTATTGTCTTTTTAAAACCATGTTGCTATAATATTGATTATGTTAAGGAGGAAAGGTAAATAACATGAAGAAAAATTTAAAAAGAGTAATTGTGTTAGCCCTTTGTGTATTAATTTTAACTGGTTGTGGTTCTAAAATACCTAAACTATCTAATGGAGACGAAGCGGTAGTAACACTAAAGGGTGGTTCAATGATTAGTGCCAATGAACTATATACAGAATTAAAAGATGACTATGCACTAAATGCTTTGGTTAATATGATTGATAAAAAAGTCTTAGAAAAGGAATATAAAAAGAAGAAAAATAGTGCTTTAAAAGATGCTGAAAAAACTATGAAAGAATTAGAAGACGCTTATGGTGATGATCTTTTAAGTACAATTCAGTATTATACTTCTTATCAAACAATAGAAGGATACAAGAATTACTTATATTTAACAAATCTTCAAAATTACGCAATTGAAGATTATTGTGAAAAGCAAATAACTGATAAGGAAATCCAAGCATACTACGATAAAGAAATCGTTGGCGATATTAAAGTTAATCATATTTTAATTACTGCTAAAGTAAAAGATGACATGACTGACGAAGAAAAAGAAGCTAAAGAAAAAGAAGCTAAAGAAACAATTAATTCAATCATTAAAGAATTAAAGAAAACAGATGTTAAGAAAGCTAAAGATAAATTTAAAGAATTAGCTGAAAAGTATTCTGAGGATGAAGCTACTAAGAGTAACGGTGGTTCACTAGGATACATCAACAAGGATACACTAGATAGTAGTTATGACGAACTAGTTAAAGCTGCATATAAGCTTAAAAATGGTGAATACTCAACAAGTGTTATTACTACAGAACTAGGATATCACGTAATTTATAGAGAAGCTTCTAAAGATAAAGCTAAATTAGAAGAAGTTAAAGATACAATTGTTGAAAAACTAGCAAAAGAGTACAAAGAAAGCAATCCAATTTCTACAGTAAAAGCATTACAAGAAATAAGAAAAAAATATGAAATGGAAATTCAAGACAGCGAATTAAAAAATCAATATGCTAAATTAATTCAAAGTCAAATAACTCAAGCTCAACAACAACAGCAACAAGCAAATACTCAGAGCTCTAACTAATATTAATCAAGCAAAAACCTTCCAAACGGAAGGTTTTATTATGTTTCAATTAATTATTCCTAAAGATATAGTTAATATGCCTAATATTATATGACTTAAACATACTCCACCTAAATTATAATCTTTTCTATATAAACTATACCATATTATTCCCATTACAAAAGTAATAATAAGTACTAAGTAATCCCTATATATCAAATGAACAAATGAATAACACAAACTAGATAATATAAACCATATATTACTCTTCATATGCTTTTCAAAATACCCAAACACCCCTCTGTATAGGAATTCTTGTATTGGGCAAGATAAAAATATATAAAACAAATAAAAGCCCATCGACTCACTAGCTATATAATTACCAACCCTAAGTAATTTAGCAACAACTACTAAAATAATAAATACAATTATGATTATACTATTTCTCTTAATAGATCTAACTAAATTATTCGTGGTAATACCTAATTCTTTTAATGGTATTTTAAAACATCTAGTAATCAAATATAACACTATCCCTACAATAGTTAATATATAAAACTTATAATAGTATAATTCTTCAACAAAAAAGATACATATAGGAATCAATATATAAGTTAACAAAATAATTATTAGTAACTTATTATATTTATTCATATAGCACCTCTAATTCACTATTTAGCTCTACTATTTAAATTTCTAAATAATTGTGTCTTTGATAATTCAACTGTATCTTTCAATTTAGGTAAATTAGCTAAAGTCTTTTCTAATACTTCTACATCTTTAATTGTTTGCTTATTTTTATTTCTAACAGGAGATATTCTATAAGCCTTACCATTATCTATTTTTACTATAGTAGTATTCTCTATACTAGATAATATACTTTCATCAAACCTTTCTTTAGCACTTTCTTGTTCTTTTAACCATGCATCAAAAGGAGTCTTTTCGTCATTATCAACTTTCAATATACATACTCCTACCTGTTTATCATCTAACAAAACAAACAAAGTACTTCTAGTATCTCTCTTATAATATATCGGTTTCCTAACCTCTATTTGAGCATCTATTAAATCTTCGAAATTAGCTATTTTAACAATACTTCTACCCATTACACTAGGAATATCTAATACATTTATTAAAACAGCATCATAAGTTTTTAAAACTTCCTTCAAATAACTATTATACTCATCCTCTGGAGATAACTTACCAACAGCTTTATAGAAAGCAAAGAATAAGCATATTAAAGCTAAAGGAATAGTAACAAACAAATATCTAACTAAACTAATACTATAAAAATACCAAGATACTAACAATAACAAAGCAAATACAACAAAACATATAATTCTTTTAATATTCATAACTATCCCTCTCTATTAAACAATTCTGATATATACACTGCTGGATAAGCAATATAAGGTATCCTAAGTATTACCTTACCTTTAATACTACTAATACTCAATTCTACATCATCAAGAGTATTATTATTATCTCCTTTAGTATAATAAATATTCTTATTATTTTTCTTATATATTTCTTTAATTCTATGAACAATAAGCTTATTATCTCTATTATATATAATAATATCATTCTTTTTCAAATCTTTATCAGTAACTTTAACAGCAATAACAGCATCACCAACATTAACTTTAGGAGACATTGAAGCACTACCAACCCCCACCATAAACGCAGGAAAATATCCACTAATAAGTCCAGCTAATATAACAAAGAATACTATATAAACAAAATCCGAAGGTCTAAAGGTAGTATTATTAAACTCTCGTTCAATACCATTATCATATTCTCTTAAAAATCTAGCTGAATACATATATACTAAGAAAGGTACCCCAAGACCAAACATCGACGTTAAATAATCACCTAAATCAGGAATTATAGGCACCAAGAAAATATATCCATCCATTATTAAACTATAGATAAGTGGTGGTTTGTATCCAACACAATAAGTTAAATAACTCAACAAGAATTGCTTAAATGAAACCGGCAAAACCACTAAAGTAATAAACCTAAATACTCCTAAAAGCTCACTTAAGTCATAAGCCCTGTAATTCATCGAAACTTCAAAGAATATAAGCAAAATAGTTAATAACAAAACCTTAAGTTTATTATCCTTATTATGAGTTATATACATATATCTTAACAATTCTAAAGATATTAACAATACTATAGGTGCAAAAATATTATCTATAATAGAGAAAAACTGTAACGAATAAGCATTTTTCAAGAAACCAACAACCAGCCCCAATATATATGTAACCAAAAAATAAACTATTAATTGGGTAATAATAATTTGTTTAATACTCTTCTTAGCATAATTATTTTTATCTTTAGCAAACCCGTAAAATAAAAAGGCTATAAAAGTAATAATCATAACTACAGAAGAAGTAATAACATCAGAATATTTGAGATATCTATCCAATATATAAAAAACATATAAAAATATATATGTTCCTAGAAGTAATAATATTATAAAATTCTTTATATTCTTCTTCATAATAATACTCCCACTAACCCCTTATAAATAAGGGAAACCAAAGCCCCACATAAAAATAAATTTACAATTTATAATTGTAATATTTATTTTTATCCTTGAACAAAGTCCATTTGATAAGTTAAGTTTAAAGCAGGAATTGAGGTGCCAACTGTACTTTCATCTACTAAATCTCTACTATATTCTACTCTTACAACTAAAGTAACAGAACTATTTGCAGCGATTGTCAAATTAGTAGGTACATCAACTAAATTAGATCCACTTACCATCTTAACTGTATAAACTATAAAGTTATAACTTTCTGCTCCTGCTTTAGATACACTACTTAAAGTAGCAGGTAAAGTACCAGCATTTTTAACATCTACTTGAAATTCATATACATCACCAGGTACATTCAAATTAACAATATAAGATAAAGTAGTTGGTGAACCTGTTGTACTAGGTGCAGTAGTTGGTACTACATTACTTGCTGTTCTAGATGAATAGTTTTCAAAATGAACATCCCATGTAGAAGTACCAATGTTAGCTGTACCAGTAATATTAAGTGTTTGATTTAAAGCAGCATAACCAATACCAATAATAGCAACTAGTAACAACAACCCAATAACTAGTAAAATGTTGTTCTTATCGCTCTTTTTTTCCTGTCTTCTTTCTCTCTTCATACAATAATCTCTCCTATTCTTAAAATAATTATAATATATGTATTAGGCATTTTCTACATTCATTTTTATACTTTTACACTATCTTTGCACATAATTAACTTTTAGTGATAACTTTACCTCACCAAACAGGCTATCATCCGTAGAAACATCTGCTAGTATTAACTGATAATACTTAATAGAAACCTTTATTTTAACCTTATCTCCAGCTTCTAATACATCACCAGGTGTAATAGGTGTTCCATCCACATAGCTAACATCATAAGAAATATAATCTTCCTGTTCAGCGCTTAATCCTAATTTTATGCAATCACTTACCTTAGCATCTATTATCCCCGCATTATACACTTCAACTACAAATTCATAATAATCATCCTGATTCGCAAGATCTACTGCAAAATCAATAATAGTTCCAGTATTATCTATTCGCGGAGGTAAACTTGCTAGTTCCTCTCCCGCAGTAACCTTGACAGAAGAAAAATGAATATCCCAATCATTTCCCCTAATATTCGTAATACCTTTTATTATTAGATTAGTTGTAACTGTTGAATAACCTACCGTTACACTAAGTAATAAAAATAAAATAATAAAAAGAATAATATATCTTTTTCTTATAGTTTTCTTCGCTTTCATATTATATCATCCTACTATGTCAAGTATATCATATAATTATTCTTTATTGAATACTAAATCTTTCGCTTCTTCGTATCCAAAACCCTTCCCAACTAATTTATTAACTATTCTCTTCTTTAAATCATACCCTTCATACTTTTTACTTAACACTCTAAATATCTTATCATACTCTTTATTTATTATATCCTTACTTACTTCTATCTTCGTATTATTTAATACATCTATTACTTCATTCTTATCATATCCATTATTATATAAATCTATAATAATCTTTTCTCTTATCTTATTAACACTATACTTCTTATTACTCTTTATCTTTTTATCTATTATATTACTTATCTTATCTCTAAATATTTCATTATTATATTTACGTAATTCTTCTTCTATATCTTCTTTATTAAAACCAATATTAATAAGATTTCTTTGTATCTTATAAGGACCATTACTACTAGTATTAATTTGACTTCTAACATACACTTCTAAATAATGCTTATCATTTAAATACCCTTCTTTAGTTAATCTAACTATTGTACTATCTATTACTTTACTAGGATAATCATCTAGATATTCCCTTAATTCCCTAGTAGTCCTCATCTTTCTATTCAAATAACTAACACTTTTATAATACGCCTCTATTCCCTTATCATACTTAGCTGCTTCATCTATATTACTTATTTCCTTTTTTCTAAGTAAATCAAAATATATTATTGTATCTCCATATAAATTAATAATCTCTTTATTACTTAATTCAACAATATATTTATTCCCTTTTTTCTTATACTTTATTATTTTCATAAAACCACCACTATTAGCATCTTACCACACATACAAGTGTTTGTAAATCAAAAAGACTTAATCACTATTCTTGATTAAGTCTTCTAGATATTTCTTACAATCTAAATCTAAATCTTTAATAATTTTAGGTATCATTTCTTTATCCTTAACTCGTACCCCGCTAGCCATCTTATGGCCACCACCACCATACTTAGCAGCAGTCTCATTAATTACCGGCCCCTTGCTTCTAATATTAATTTTATATATGTCATTCTTTTCATCATAAGTAATAAAAGTCCAAGCATATACTTCTTTTATATTAGAAAAGTCATTTATCATATTAGATGGTGTAGCAGTATCTACATTATACTTTTTTAAAGTTTCAGTATCTATCATTATATAAGCTAACCCATTTTCGGTTACTTCTAAATTTTCACTTAGATAACCATGGAATCTAATCTCATCTATACTTCTTTCATATAAATTTTTATACAAATCAACAAAATTTATCCCAGCCTTATCAATTAACTTACTAACTAAAGCAAAGGTTGTTGAAGTAGTATAACTCAACAAGAATCTATCACTATCTGAAACTACCCCTAAAAATAGATTTTCGGCAACCTTTCTATCATATTTCAAAGGCGTCTTTAATAATAACTCTATTATCATTTGACATGCACTAGAAGATGTATCATCAACCCAGTCACAATCCCCAAACACTTCATCAGAAGGATGATGATCTATTTTAAACATCTCCGTAAAAACCGAATAATCTACTCCATCTATCCTATCTTTATTGGGAACATCACAAGCAATTAATAAAGTTGGTCCCTCTAACGTAGTCTCATCTACTCTATCTAAATTACCAAAAAACCTAAACTTAGCAACACCAGCCCCTACTGCCCATACTTTCTTCTTAGGAAATGTCATTTTAATTGAATCTCTTAAAGATATTTCAGCAGCTATGGCATCTGGATCAGGACTAGTATGTCTAGCTATAACAATAGTGTCATATTGTTTAATCTTCTTGAATATCTTCTTAATTATAGGATTAATCACACTAATCCTCCTCCCATTTTATTCTTAATTGTTGATTATATCATAAGTATCTTGAGTAATCATCAACTCTTCATTAGTAGGTATAACATATACATCTACAGAAGAATCATTAGAACTAATTAAACCTTCTTGAATATCTTTATATGAAGCAATAGTACCATTAACTTCTTTGTTAATTCTAATACCAAGACAAGATAACTTATTAATAACGTCTTCTCTAAACTCTATACCATTTTCTCCAACGCCAGCTGTAAATATAATAGCGTCTACTTTACCTTCTAATTCAACATAGTATTCAGCGATATACTTAGCTACTCTATCATTAAACATTCTTAGTGCTAAAATTGAATTATGATCTCCTTCAGCAACTGCATTTTCTACATCACGACAATCAGAATTACCAGATATACCTAGTAAACCACTACGTTTATTAAGAGCATTAGTAACGTCTTCAACATTCATTTCAGCTTCTTTACATACATAACCAATTATAGACGGATCAATAGAACCAGATCTAGTTCCCATCATAACTCCATCAAGTGGTGTTAATCCCATAGTAGTATCATAGCATTTACCATTTTTAACAGCTGATAAACTAGCTCCACTACCTATATGAGCAATAATTAGATTAATATCTTCTCTACCTAATTTTTCTTTCATTACCTTAGTAATATACTTATGACTAGTCCCATGGAATCCATATTTTCTTACTCCATACTTTTCATACCATTCCATAGGCACTGGGTACATATAGTTAAATTCTGGCATAGTTTGATGAAAAGCTGTATCATATACTGCTACCATTGGTACATTAGGTAACGCCTTTTTCATAGCTTCAATACCTGCTAAATTACCAGGATGATGCAATGGAGCAAACTTAGTCATCTCTTGAATATCTCTAATAACATCCTCTGTAATTAATACTGAATCTTTATACTTTTCAGCACCATGAACAACCCTATGTCCTACTCCTTTTATCTCATCTAAACTTTTAATAGCTTTATTCTTTAATAACTCGTCTATTAAAACCTCTACTGCTTCCGTATGATTCTTTAAATACTTAGCTCCTTTTATTTTCTCTCCATTAATCTTAGTAGTCCAAAAAGAATCTTCTAAACCAATCTTTTCAATTAAACCACTTATGATAACAGTTTCTTCAGGCATTTCAAACAATTGAAATTTTAAAGAACTACTACCCGCATTTACGCATAAAATTTTCATAAAAACACCTCTCTAACATTATACAAAAAAAAGAAGAGAACATCTACCCTTTTTATAATAAATCATCTATCTATTCACTTTTCTCTCAAATACTTACCTTTCATAATTATTAATGATTGGATAGTATCTCCCCAAACTATGCATAATTATACTAATAAAACAAAAAAACAACATAAGTTGTTTTATTTTAATCTCTTATATGATCTCGCAGCTAATGAAGTAATAATTCTATCACTGTCATATTTTTTACCTTTACAATACTGCATTATTCCTTCTCCATATAATTCTATTATTCTTTTACTAATCTCACCAACAATAACGACTGTACCAACACTAACAAATCTCAACTAAAAAGTAACTACAATAAATCTTTATACTTTTCTTCATCTTCACTACTTATTTTAATTATTGTTTCATTTCTAATTGCTTCCTTAATCATCTCTTCATAATCAATTAATGCTTCATATTCTTCACACTTCTCTAATTCCGGATTAATAACTGGATGCTTAGGAACAAATATCGTACAACAATCCTCATATGGTTCTATACTTATCTTATAAGTATCTATCTTTTCACTTATCTTTATTATATCCAACTTATCAAAGCAAGCTAAAGGTCTAATTACTGGCATCTTAACCACTTCATTTATTACTGACATACTACTAAGAGTTTGCGAAGCAACTTGTCCAATACTTTCCCCATTTATTAATATTTTACATCTATTCCTATGTGCTAATCTTTCACTTATTCTATACATCATTCTTCTCATAATAGTTATTAAATAATCATTAGGAATATTTCTATATATAGCTTCTTGTATCTTCGTAAAATTAATCACATGTAACTTAATATCATTATTATATAACGATAATTTCTTCGCCAAATTAATAACTTTATTTTTAGCTTCATCACTAGTATGTGGCGGACTTTCAAAATATATACATTCTATTTTTACTCCCCTTTTAATAGCCATATATCCCGCTACTGGAGAATCTATCCCTCCACTAAGCATTAATAACCCTTTACCAGCCGAAGTTACCGGATATCCTCCTAACCCCTCTTCATTATTAAAGTAATAATATATCGCATTCATTCTTATTTCTACATTAATATTTAAATCAGGATTATGCACATCTACTCTCTTATTATTAGTATTCTTTAATATTATAGCCCCTATAATCCTACTAGTATTCATACTATCTAAAGGATATTTCTTATTGCTTCTTTTCGTAGTTACTTTAAAAGTATTAAATTCTTTATCTTTTATTTCTTCTAATATCTTTTTTCCTAAGACATCAATATCTTCTATATAAGCCATCTTATATACAATATTATATTCATGTATACCTGATACATACTTTAATCTTTTTATTACTACATCTATATCTTCAGCTTCAACAAACATTCTTCCCTTATCAAAACTTACATCACACCTAATACTTTTTAAAGCAAACTCTACATTACTTTTTAATTGTTTTAAAAAAGAATTAATATTATCTTTCTTAGTACTTAACTCTCCATATTTAATCATTACTAGTTTATTCATATTCCACCAACTTCTTCAACACATTAATTATAATCTATATTAATATTATTTCAAGAAAAAATAGAATTAACATTCTATCTTTTCAATAAACTTATTATTTCTAAATTCAAAGCATTTACTAAAAAACCTATCCAAAAAAACTTACTTATTTCTGTCCAAGTAAAAGGTTCAACTCCCAGTACTAAACAAGCAAAACATGAAGAATGGAAAAAAACAAATGCCAAAACAAATAATCTAGTTAAATATAAGAATATTTTACTAGCCCCAACTCCCCCATCATTTCTCATTTGGAAAAATGCCGCATTATAAAACAGTGAATAGAATCCCATTAATAATACTACACCCAAAATAATCGCATAGTTCTTGGTTAATATAGCTGTCGAAGACAAAGATACCAAATAAGATGCGACTACTAATAATATCATCAATCTACATATAGGTTTATTCGGCTTATTAATAATAGAATTATATATAGGCATCTCTTTATTCGGAGTATCATCTATTTCTGTTTTCTTTCTAACAAAGACAAACAACGCTATTAATATATTAATAATCAATATCCCTATTGGTATCTTTGTTAACATCATATAATAATAATTCAAATCTTGGTCAGTTATATCTCTATTAAAATAAGAACTCGTCTCACTTGTTTCATCATAAGTCACATAAGAATTTGTTCTAAATCTTATCTCAAAAGAATCTAGTGACCTTGTTTCATCTTCAATTATTCCTGTTAAAACATTATCATCTAAGGACACAACCATATTACTATAATTATATATATCATTTTTATCTAATAGTGTATTATTAGCTCTAGCTATTAAATAAAAATTCTTATATAAAATAGATTCTAAATCATCATAATTTTCTGTTATTGGTAAAAAATCATAATAAGAATAATAATCAGAAGTTTTTTTCTTATAACTCAAATAATACTCTTTACCCTCTTCTAAAGAGAAATTAAGATAATCTACATACATTAAATATACACTATCATCAAAGTTGTTCACATTAGTATCATAATCATAAGTAGAAGAAAGCTTAACTTTCCAAAAAACTTTATTACTATCATCTAAACTAACCACTTTAAATGATTCTTTTATATCTAGTACACCGGTATCTTCTACAACTACTTCTACTTTATAATTATCTATAATGGTTTCAGCCTTAATACAAGATATAAACATAAAGAAAACTAATAATATAAAACCTATTCTTTTCATATATACCTCTTATTAACTACAATTATTTATACTACCTAAATCATATACATTAGTATAACCAGCATCTATTAAACTACTTGCTGCCATAGAACTTCTTTTCCCACTCTTACAATATACTATGATAACTGAATCTTTATCATCTACATAGTCACCTATATCATCAACAATATCAGTATGAGGGATATTAACGGCTCTTTCCAAATGATTTTCTTCATACTCATCATTTTCTCTAACATCAACTATTAGTCCCCCATCAGCTTCTAATTCATACGCTTTTTCACAAGTAACTTTCTCTGGGGTAATACTCTTCTTAACATCATTTCTACCAGTACATCCACATAACAATAATAAGAAACTACATAACACTATTATCTTCTTCATTATTAACACCATCCTCACTAAATATATTATCAATTATATCTAAGAAATAATCAACCTCTTTAAAACTAACTAAATGTGATAAACTTATCCTAACGCTTGTAATACTTCTAGTTTTATCTTTATAAACCGCCATAACATTAGAACTAAGGTTATCTTTATCATTATCATTGCTTAAATATATCTCATTATCATTTAGTATATCTATTATATCTTTGGTATATTTATTCATAAAACTAACATTAATTATATAAGGAATACTATATTTAGTATTATTTATTAATAATCCTTCATACTTTTCTAATCTATCAACTATTTTCTTTTTTATTTCCTTTACCTTTTGTTCTCTATCTACAATATTACTATTATTAATTTCGACAGTCTTACACATAGCAACTACACTAGGCAAATCTATTTTTCTCCTATCACCTAATAATAAATTATCTTTCTTATATACTAGACCTTTACCTTTAATCCCATATATATTATCACTTCGAAAAAAAGCTATATCTATATCTTTAAAACTAATACTTATTTTCCCAAAAGCATAACTAAGATCCGAGAACAATAAAACCTTGTCATTTACCTTCTTAATAACTTGTTTAATACTCTTTATCGGTTGTCTAATACCAAGATCACAATTAACATATGGAACGCTTACTATCAAAGTATCTTTTCTTATAAGTTTTTGTAAATGCTCTAAATCTATTAAACCATCTTCATTATTATTTAAATAATCGACAGCATACCCATTAGACTCTAATACTTCTACAAATTCATACATATTCTTTTCTTCTAACTTAGATACAATAATATGTTTATTTCCCTTACTATTACTATTAATAATATCTAATAGTATCCTATAGTTATCACTACACCCATTACTAAATATTATCTCCTCTTTAGCAACACCCAAATTCTTTGCTATCTCTAGAATAGAAGTATTATATAAATTGACACAT
The DNA here is from genome assembly GCA_947303405.1 of uncultured Mycoplasmatota bacterium. GTDB lineage: Bacteria > Bacillota_I > Bacilli_A > RF39 > UBA660 > Coprovivens. The sequence continues at coordinate 4,111 of CAMYYH010000020.1, read as the reverse complement.
TTCCTACTAATATCATTACAACAAGACATCTTACTATAATAGTCCACAGAAGCTTTAACATACAACTTAACAACTTCATTATCAACAGGAGTAGATGCTGAATAATCTAAATAAACCATTTAATCACCTTCAAAAAATAAGAATGAATATCATTCTTATTTTAAACCATTCAATAATTTTTCTGATACCCCAGGTTCTATATTATTTAAAGCTCTCATAGTATTCTCTAAAGACTTCTTATATTCTCCTTTATAAAATAAATCTTCTGATTTCTTTAAAGCTTCATTCATCCCTTTATTTACATTTCTATACCTATTACCATATACAACAGATATTTCTGCCATAGCAGCTGTTTGTACTATCTTACTAGCCGTATTATATACTTTTAACACTAAATCTCGAGCTGTATCTACTCTAATATTTAAAGTCTTGATACTAATTGGCTGCATATTTAACTCTTTAATCATTTCTTTCAAAGCCGCTTCAGCTTCTGATAATTGTATATAATAAGTTTGTGGTATAACTGGCAAATTATATGAATAGATTTTATCTTTTCCCTTTCTCATTATATCTGTTATTTCAATTAACTGTTCTCTAGCTCTAGATTCATCTTCCTCTAGACCACCTAGATTACGTAAAGCAGTGCTAAGTTTTTCTTCTGTCTTAGCCAACCTAGCTGAAAGATTCTCCATCTCTATACCTAACCTAGTATAAGCAAAAGACCTTGTTCTATGAGCATTAATTATTTCATCGTAGTCTTTCTTAATTGCCGCAATTTCTTGTTTAATAACTTCTATTACTTTAACATCATCATCAGTTAAATCATAACTATACTTAATTACATCTATCTTCCTATATAAGCCATTATTAATCTTCTCTATTTTATTGGCTCTTACTATTATCTTTCTTGTATATTCTTCAAATATTTTCTTAGCATTTCTCTCTTCATCAAAATTAATATATAAACCATCAAAGTACTCTAATATAGTCTTTAAATCTTGAGTACTATCTTCTACATTTAATACCTTTAATTTAGCAAATATATCAGATATCTTCTTATTAGTCTCATCTATATTATATTCAAGATTTAAATAATCCAAGTTGTAGCCTTCACTCTTCATCTTTTTATATTGATTATGAACGTCCTCTATCTTATTAGGAATCAAATTCTTACCCATTAATATAATAGTAGGTGCTTCCTCAATTATTATCTTAAGATTACCTATTATATCAGATATACCCTTTACTATTTTACCAACTTCTTCATAACTATTGTTTTCCATAGCCACTTCAAAAGCCGCAAATAACTTATCAACATTTTCAAACTGCAACTCTAATGAATCACTTACATCTTTATAGTCACTTCTATTATTATTGTACTTACTAACAATTTCTCTATACTCTGCTTTTAACTTAATTATACTATCTCTATTTTTCTCTTCAGATAAAGTTATATCTTTTATTTCATCTAATAAAAAATTAGTCTTGGTCTTAACATAAAATATTTCTAACTCTACTGGAGCAATCTTTTCATCCAAAGATGAATAATCCTTATCATTAAATAAATCTTCTATTTCTATCAACTCATCAGTAATCTTAGGAACATCAACATCTTTGATTTCTTTAAATCTTTCTTTCCAATCTTCCAACCTTTCTTGCATCTTATCATTACTACTAATTAAAGCTTCTACCTTATGTATTTCACTAAGAATAGCTGAAGATATTATTAAGTTCTTTTCTCTTTCTAAAGAGTTTATTTCTTTTCTATACCTTTTCTTTTCGTTATTATTAATAGTATTTAGAACAATTACCAATATTATGATACTAACAATATAAAATGTAACACCAGCAAGTATATAAGCAGTTTGACTCATAATATTCCTCCTATTCTAAATCATATATTATTATATTATCACATTTTTATAACAAAATATAGTTGAAATAATACAATTTTATCCCCAAACAAAAATTGACAATTATCTAATAGACCCCTAAAATAATACCTCAAAGAAAAGGAGGTCTCTAATATGCCAAACAACTTCCCAACATCAACCAATAATATAGTAAATCCAACTAATAGTTCCGATTTCCCAAGAATGTCTCTACAAGAAATAGAAAGATTAATTCAACCTTTAGATTGTAGTTCCCAATATGGCCCCATAACTATCGATCAATTTCTAACCAAAAAATAGTAAAGTCACATCCCAAAGGGTTCGGAAGCAAAGAATACGCCAAATTAGATGCGGTTATAGCTATCTATATTAAAACCTGTTTAGAATTAAATAGCTCACTAAACTATTTCTTATTAGAAGAGATTCTACTAGGACAAACTCTCACATGCATTCCGCAAGAAGACATTTCCACTTTAAGCAGAGAAAAAAAAGATAGCGTATGTTTTAGAACTTGTCTAGCAAACCAAGTTTGGTGCCATGAAAATCTCGGTATTAATTCACGAATTGTTACAACGCAAGGAGGAGATTTTTCCCAACCTTACGCTTACCTAGACACCTCATATGGTTGTAAGCATCAAGTACTAATTCTTAAAGTTGACGACTTTATAATAAAAGAAGATGCCTCTATGGCCATTTGGGGAAAATATAGTGATTATTATAACGCTAAAACCTTTACCGAATTAACGGGTTTAAGTTGTCTTAATACAGATTCAGAAATGCAAAGAATATTCAAAGAAAGAAGAAGAAAAGTATATCTTGAAATATTAAAAGCAAGAAAAGCAAAAGAAATAGTTACCGCGGCCGAAAGAGATAAAGCTTTAGTACTAGAAAAAGTATCATTCGAAAACAAAGTTAAGCAACTCGCCAGCAAAATTAGAGGCATAAGATTTCATGGTGCAGATTTTTTTTCGGCAGTAGCAACACTAACAAAGAGATATTTCCCAGGTCAAGCCTATATATCCGTATATGCAAACTTATTAGGTAGGAACGATTTAGAGCCAGAGATATTATATACCGGTTTCGAAAGAATAAAACTTAATTGGAAAATGTTTATTACAATAAATAACGCAAATAGTATATATGGAAGAAGCACATTTATATGGCAAAACAACTCCTTAATACCTATTGATGAAGCTAGATTTCAAGAATACCTAGAACCCAATTATCTACCAATATCGTTCGAATTCACTCACCCTTCGGACGACCTAATATGTGGTGACTCTGATTTTTTCGAACCATTTTTAGATATTACTGGGAACCCAAACATCCCTTTTGGAGAATTGCCCGATAAATATGAATGGACTCTTCATTAGCCAAAATATCACTATCAACCCTCGATTTTATTTGACATTTCCTATAATTAGGGTATAATTAATTATGCGATGTATTTGGCAGCGTTATAAACGATTATAAAGTGTTTATTACTGTAAGGTTTATGAGTAATTAGGGCTGCCCTAATGAAAATATCTAAATAAACTCCCTATAACTCGTTTATGACAATCCTATATATCAAATATGATAGAAAGGAGATCTCATTATGGCAAGATATACTGGTCCAGTTTATAAGAAAAGCCGTCGTTTAGGTTTCTCAATCCTTGAAAATGGTAAGGAATTAGCAAAACGTCCTTATGCTCCAGGAATTCACGGAAACGATAAAAGACGTAAATCATCTGAATATGGTGTACAGTTAGCAGAAAAGCAAAAAGTTAGATTAATGTATGGATTAAACGAAAAACAATTCCATAAATTATTTGAAAAAGCTTCCAAAATGAAAGGTAATGCTGGTCATAACCTATTATTCTTATTAGAAACTAGATTAGATAACATTGTTTATCGTTTAGGACTAGCTAAAACTAGAAGAGGTGCTAGACAAGTAGTTAATCATGGACATATTACAGTTAATGGTAGAAAAGTTAATATTCCTTCTTTCCAAGTTAAAGTTGGTGACATAGTTGCAGTTAAAGAAAACTCTTTAGATCATCCTGCAATTAAAGAAGCTATAGAAACTACATTATCTCGTCCTGCTTTTGTTGAATTTGATCAAAAGAAAATGTCTGGGAAACTATTAAGATTCCCTGATAGAAGCGAAGTTAATCAAGAAGTTAACGAAACACTTATCGTTGAGTACTATAACAGATAGAAAAAAGTTCCATTCATTG
>CAMYYH010000019.1 GCA_947303405.1 uncultured Mycoplasmatota bacterium | reverse complement strand
GACCTTTCATTCCTAATAGCTACTAACTATTTTACTCCTCTTGTTCCTCGTTTTTAAATACGAATAAAGTATAACATATTTATGTGATAATGTAATAATTATATATAATTGTGTAATGATAAAAAGATTGGTAATTCACTCTTTCTCTTAATTAGTTAAATAGTATTTTTTTACAAAAAAAGGTTAGATTTATTCATCTAATCATTATTCCTATTTCATCGTTGATCCTGTTATAGTGTCAGTTGCTTGAGGTATAAGTTAATCTTGGGCGTCTCTTACTGCTTGTACAAAAGTTTCTAAATTATTGACCATATAATCTCCAACGCCACCATGAACCATCAATTCATCAGCTTTACCATTGCTATAAACTAAATCCAAGCTTATATCTAATGGCCCTGTACATCTTATTGTTTTTGCATTTCCATATCCCTCAAATGAAAACTTTATATTTTGGGTTGCTAAATAAATCATAGCTGAATGGAAAATGCTTTCTTTATCGTCTGGTGTTGTTGTTCCATTACGAATGATACTATCCATAAGTAATCATCCTTTATATATTATATTATATATATATATATTATAAAATAGAAGCAATACTGTATACCTTTTGTTTACAAGTCCCTTTAATATCTTGTGGATACTATTCACATTGAGTTTATAATAGAAAAAGAAAACCTATTTTATGATTAATATACTAATTATTTAATGTAAAATATTTTCCATCATATAGGAACAAAATAATTGTTGCTACTAAAGTTGTTACAAAGGAAATTATATAGAACTCTATACATTCTCTTTCATATATTAGTAGTATTGAACATATATTTATAAAGGAATGAAAGATGATTGGGTTTATTATTGATCTATTAGATTTATTATAAATATAACTAATTAATACTCCATACATTATAATTGAAGGAATAAATAGTAAATAACCTATAAAACCTACTGACATAATCTTAAAGAAATGCCAAATACCCCATAATAAACCAACTAATATTGAGCTAATAAATGGTGAATACTCTTTTTCAAATATTGGTAAAAGTGTACCTCGCCAACCAATCTCTTCTGATATACTTCCTATAATAGTAGTTATAATAGCAATAATAAATACTAATCCTTTATATTCAGATGGGATATAGTTAATATTTAAGAAACTTAAAAGGAATGAAGATATTATGAATATAATAATAGGAATAATAATAGATAATAAAATATACTTATTTAATTTATAATTATAATTCTTGGGTTCTTGATATTTTTTTCTATATATTAAAGATGTAACTAATAAAGATAATTGAACACTCATTGTAACAAATAACCCTAGTATTAGTTCATTACCTTTTATTGTACCTAGAATACCTCCAAAAATCATAGCAAAGAGTAAAGTTATTAATAAGCTTGTTCCATAGAAAAATATTACTTTTCTTCTCATATTTTAGACTCCGTTTATTTTAACCTTTTAATATGGTGTATATAATATTTAAAATCCACATAATAGTGTTTAAGACTATAATAATTATTATCCTATTCATTAAAGGTTTTCTTACTTCATCCAACAATTTTCCTTCACTTCTCTTATATTTAACTGCTAATTCTATAGCTAGTATTGCTGTTATAAATGAGATTATAATACTTATTGTTCTTAAGATATTCATAATTATTCCTCTTTCTAATAATTGTTTTTATTGGGTTAATTATAACATTTTTTATCTTCATTAACTAGTTACATTGTTATTACAAGACAAAAAAAGTGTTCCCTCTTTCGAGGGAACTTCAGGGGGTTTTGGTTTCGTCATAACAATATGACTAACATAACTATTATCGTTATGCTATATACATAATAATTTATTTTAAGAACTTTGTCAATTGGCTTTTAATAAGTTTTAGTAAAAAAATATCAATCTATTAATTCTATTTCTTTAATGATAGTCTTAAACTGTTTATAATTAGTAAAGTTATTAACATAGTTAGTTTCTACGAAGGCTTTAGCATCATTTTTACATTGAACTAAGATTTTGTAATCTCTTCTTATATTACCCATTTTAAAGACCATATCTCCAGATTGCTTTGTACCAAATAAGTCTCCCTCGCCTCTAAGTTCAAAGTCTTTTTCACTAATATAGAAACCATCATTACTTTCTTCCATTACTTTTAATCTAGGTATGTCTTTATCACTTATTAGATAACAATATGATTGAATATCATTTCTCCCTACTCGACCTCTTAACTGGTGTAAAGTAGCGAGACCAAATCTTTCGGCATTGAAGATAACCATCATAGTCGAGTTTTTAACATCTACTCCCACTTCGATAACTGTAGTACTTATTAGTATCTTAATTTCACCTTTTTTATACTCTTCCATTACTTGGTCTTTATCATTATTCTTCATCTTGCCATGTAAGATTTCTATTCTTATTTTTTTATTAAAAGCCATATCTAGTTTATCTTTTAATTTAATAACGTCATTTAGATCACTATTACCATCTTCGTCTTCTATTAAAGGCGCTACAACATAGATTTGTTGTCCTTTTTTTATTACCTCTAACATAGAGTTTAATACCTCTTTTATATTAGACATTTTAACCACTTTAGTTATTATATCTTTACGACCATTAGGTTTTGTTTTTATTAAAGAAGTATCCATATCCCCGTAAATAGTTAGAGCGTAGGTTCTAGGTATAGGAGTGGCGCTTAAGTATAAGACATCACACATTTGACCTTTATTATGTAAGTTACTTCTTTGATTAACACCAAATCTATGTTGTTCATCAGTAATAACTAGACCTAAGTTGTTAAATTCTACCCCATCAGATATTAGAGCATGAGTACCTATTAAGATATCTATATCTCCATCTACTAATTGTTGACATAGTTTGGTTTTTTCACTTTTTTTAATACTCCCTACTAGCAAACCTACTTTAATTCCTAATTTAGAGAAGGAAGATGATATACTTTGATAATGTTGTCTAGCTAATATCTCGGTTGGAGCCATCATGGCACTTTGATATCCTGATAAGTAGTTTATATACATAGCTATAGTAGCAATACAGGTTTTACCACTACCAACATCTCCTAATATTAGTCTATTCATTCTTTCTTTATTAGTTAAATCTTTATAAATATCATCTACTGTAGTTATTTGATCTTCTGTTAGTTTAAAAGGTAAACTATTTATATACTCATCTACTTTAGATCTATCTACTACTCTAGCTATACCTTGATTATCAATAGTATTTTTATGCTTTAAATAATTCATTTTAAACATAAATATAAAGAATTCTTCGTAGATAGTTCTTAATTTGGCTTGTTTTAAATCATTATAGTTATCAGGATTATGTATTATTTTAACCGCCTCAGGTTTAGCTAAGAACTTATATTTAGATACTATATAGTCTGGTATATAGTCTTCTAAAGTTATATTAGTGTCTAGAGCTTCTCTAATAATCTTAGCTAAGACTTTATTTTTTAAACCATTTATTAAGTGATAGATAGGATATATTTTAGTACTGGTTATTATTTCAAAATTTATATCACTAGCAGTGAATTGGTTTCTCTTACTATCATATTTACCAATTATATTAATCATTCTACCTAGCTTTAATTGATTTTTTAAGAAAGCTCTATTAAATATTACTACATTTATAATATGGTTATCAGATATTATTCGGAATGATAATTTATTTAATCTTTTTATATAGGTAGTTTTGGGTTCGGTATCAATTATACCTTTTATAGTACAAGTTTCTCCTTCGATTATTTCATTATAAGGTATTACTTTTAGAATATTATAACGATATGGATAGTATTCAATTAAGTCTTTAATAGTATATATTTGTAATTTGCTTAGATAATCTAAAGTTACTTTACCTACTCCTTTTATTAATTCTATATCCATATTACCACCAATAAAATTATATCATATTAATAAAAAGTGTGGCTTATCAATAATTAAAAATTATAGTAAACAAGGTATTATTAATTTAAAATTATGACTAGAATATAATATTTAAAAAATATATAAATTTTAGATGTTTTTTGTTGACAAAAATACCTTTTACCGCTAGTATATTAAGTACCAATTCACTTATTGGCGAATTGGTGCTAGTATCACACTAGCCAACCCCTTTTTATTCTTTTTGGAGTCGTTCTTCAGGGGGACGACTCCTATTTTTTTTTATAAAAATATTCAATACATGATATAATTTAATTAGGTGATAATATGGACGGTTTGAAGAGAATAGGAAATAAACTAAAAGTTATTCTTACACAAATTATAGCTTTCATATTGTCTTTTTTTAAAACTGAGAAAAAAGACACAACTATAGTCAAAGAAGATACTAAGAAAGTATCAGAGAAGAAAGAAGTAAAAGTAGAGATTACTACTCATGATTCAGGATCCTTACCAGATGAAGACGCTAGTAAAGATGATGATCAGTTGCATTATAAACAGTCTATTGCCGTAATAGATAGTGATGATAAAGATAAGTTATTAGCTAAGACAGATAAGAAAGAAATATACTTTTCTGAAGCTACTATTATTAATACTATATTAGATGTAGTTGAAGAAAAGAACGATTTTAAGTTTGTAGATTTATCACAATCTAAAAAGGACGAAATACAAAAAGAAGTAGAAGAATTAAATGAAAGATTATCCCCACCTATTAAGGAAGAGATGTTGGATAATAAGATTAGTACAAAAGAAGAATTAAAAGATAATATAGCTAAAAGAATAGATGCTATATATGAGGAGTATAATCCTATTGTGGGGATATTACAAAAAGAAGATAAAGTTGTAGAAATTAAACAAGAAGAAAAGGAAGTAAAAGTTGAACAAGAAGAAAAGGAAGTAAAAGTTGAACAAGAGTCTCCTATAGAGAAAGAAGCTAAGAGAGATAGTCCGAAGTCAAAGATTATTAAGATAGAAAAGAAAAAGAAGAAAGAAGAAAGATTTTATTTTATAGCTGATTTATTACCAGTAAAAGATAATAAGATTAATGTTAGAACTACTTCTAAGATAGATACTGATAAAGATTTTTTATTAGATGCTAAAAAAGAAACAGCTCAAGCAATGAAAATAAGAAGCAGTAAATTACCATTCTTAATGGTTCCAACTAGTAAATATGATAAAAGGTTAGCTAAAGAAAAGATAAAGAATGCTCCCGTTGAGGCTATACTACTTACTTCTTCAGTAGGAACAGCCTGTAAAACGGAAGAAAAAGAGAAAGAAGAAAAAGTTGAAGTGGTAACGGGAGCTCCTAAAGAGGTAGAAGAAAAGAAAGAAATAGAAGTTACTATAACAAAACCTAAGGAGCCAGAACTTACGGAAGAAGAAATGAGAATTGCAGATATAGCTGTAGATAGAGAAATATTAGAAGAAATAAGAGCTAATATTCAGAAGCAAAAAGAAGAAATGGCTCCGTATTTAAAAGAAGAGATAATAAGAAAAGAAGCTGAAGTTCAAGAGGAAAAAATAGAGGCTAAAGAAGAAGTTCAAGAAGAGAAAAAAGAAGATAAAGAAGAAGTTCATGAGATAGTAAAAGAACAAGAAATTATTCCTGAACCTGTTATAGAACAAGAAATTACTATACATAAAGAGGTAGGTATAGAAGAAGAACCTAATGTAGAGATAGAAATTAGTACCACTCCTGTTGATGAAGAACAGGAAGAAGAAACTGTTATGGAAGAAAGACACGAAGAAGAAATAACAGAGGAAGACTTACCTAAAATAGTTGATGAAGAAAAGAATGAAGATAAAGATAGAAATAATGGTAAAAAGAAGATAAAAGATATTGGTACTATTAAACAGGAAAATAATGTAGAAGAAAAGGAAATATTAAATCTAGAGCATCAGACTAATCGAATTATAGAAAAAACTACTATAGAGATAAACAAGGACGAATTAGAAGATAAAGATTATGATAAGGTTGAAAAGAAAATAGATGACCTATTATATGATTGTGAAATGTTACAAATAAAGAATGAAGATACTTTATCTAAAGATAATATTAGTAGATTAGAAAAAATTAAAGAAAGATTAAGAGAGGTAAAAGATAGTCTTAGTAATCAAAGAGATAAAGATATAGAGAAAGAAAAGCAGGCTTTAGAAAGAGAATTAGAAGATACAGAGATAGCTCTTATTCAAGAAGAGATTAAGAAGATGCATTTAGAGCATCAAGAAGAAGTAAATGAAGTATTGTTAAGAGAGCTTAAGAGATTAGAAACTAAGAGCGATGCAAAGATAGAAGAAATAGAACAAAAATTAATTAAAAAGAAGTTAAAAAGAGCTTTAAGAGTTGCTGAATTACCTTCTATATTAGCTTTACCATTTATTAGAAATAGTTATTTCTTATTCTTTACTATAGGTCTATTTGTTAATAATCATTTTAACTTCTTAATGGACTATTTAAGAGAAAAACAATAGAATATGAACCAGTTGATCTATTAGGTATAAAAAATGGTTATGATGCCTTAGATGAGGCTTCTAATCTAACCTATAAGAATTTAGTATATTTAGATTACTTAGAAAATGAAGCTATTACTAAATATCCTAATTTAGTAAATGATAAAGAGTTTTTAGCTATTATTAATCAATTAAGAGCTAAGTTAATTAATAATTATAATAGAATAATAAAGAAACAAAAGATGATTAATAAGTATATTAATAAAGTTAATAAGAAGAATAAAGTATTTAAAAAGTATAAGTTAGTAAAGGATACTAAGGATAAAGCAGCGTAAGAAAATGAGAAGTATATATCTGAAAACTTTGGAATTTAGATGATAAAAAAAGAATTGAGTGATTACTCAATTCTTTTCGTTTATATATTTAATAGCAGCAGTAGCGGCTATAGCGCCATCCGAAACAGCTGTAGCAACTTGTCTTAAAGATTTAGTCCTTACATCCCCGGCTACAAAGACACCATCTATATTGGTTTTTACGGATTCATCAGAGATTATAAAGCCTGTATCTGTTTGTTTGATATTTCTTAATAAGAGGCTAGTTTCTGGAACATTAGCTTTATCGACAAATAATCCTGATACTTTTATTTCTCTATTATCTTTATCAATTATGATACTTTCTAATACTTTATCTCCTATTATTTCTTTTACATTACTATTGGCTATTACTTCAATATTAGGTTTATCTAATTTAGATACATCTAGTTTACCATTATAAATAAAGTATACTTTATTACATATGTCTGCTAAATATAGAGTGTTATCAATAGAAGAGTCCCCACCACCTATAATGGCAACATCTTTTTTCTTAAAGAAACCTCCATCACAGTGGACACAATAGGAAACACCCCTACCTACTAGTTCTTTTTCATTAGGTAAAGCAATTCCTTTTCTATCATTACCTGTTGCAATAATAACAGTTTTAGTTTCATACATGTTATCTAATGTTTGAATTATCTTTGTATCATTGTTATCTATTAGTTCCATAGCTCTTTCGTATTTTATCTCTACGCCTAAATCTAAAGCTTGTTTTAAAAATAGTTCTCCTAGTTTTTCGCCTGTACTATGTGGGACTGCAGGATAGTTATCAACCATATGAGCTTTAAGAATATTTCCCCCTACTTTATTAGCTTCTAATACTAGGACTTTCTTATTAGCCCTTTTTCCATATATACCGGCTGTAATACCTGCTGGTCCTCCACCAATTATTATAATATCATACATATAAATACCTACTTAACAAGTTCTAATATGGCTTCTTTAGGTTTATAACCAAAACTCCTAGCAATCTCTTTACCGTCTTTAAAAGCGATAATACAAGGAATACTCATGATGCCATATTCTGTTGCTAATTCTTCATCGTCATCTACGTTTACTTTAAACACCGTATAAGATTCGCTTACTTCTTCCATAACAGGTCCCATCAATTTACAAAGACCACACCAATCAGCATAGAAATCTACTAACACTATTCCTTTACTTTCTAATACTTCTTTTTTAAACTCTTCTGTATTTACCTTCTTTACCATTTTTTTCCTCCATCCTATTTTATTATAGCATACTTCATCTCATCACACACTACATATATATTTGGTTCTTTTTCAGATGTAGCAAAACATATAAATTCCATTTCTTCTAATTTTACATAGCTTAGAAAGATTTTATCTATTTCTTCCCAATCAAATACTTCTTTAATATTACATTCTTTTATACCTTTAAAAGCTAATTTAATATTATTAAATACTATTTGTAGCTTATTATCTAATATATCATATTTAAGATTTTTTATATGACAACCCTTTAGAAAATTATACTCGGTAGTAAAAGAATTAATATTCTTTTTATTAATCTTAACCATTGTATACACCACCATTAACTTTATAATTAGTATAATATCATATAAAAGAAAAAAAAACGATATAAATCGTTTTAGGCCCCCATCATATCCATTACGGCAATTACAAGTAAAATCATGGCACACACACCAGTAGATACTAGCATACTCATGGTTTTGCTTTCCATTTTATCTAATCTAGCTTTATAACGCATCTCTCTAGCTTTTTGTTGTAAGTTAGATATTGTTTTAGAAAAGGTTAATAATTGTTCTTGTTTTCTCTCTTGTCTACCTAGACTTAAACGATATAATAGACGCATCATACGCATAGAGTCTCGAACTGGGTATGCTTGAGCAAATTCCATATAAGGATTTATTGAAGCATCACCAGCATTGATTTTATTAATCATATCTACTAGACCATCTCTAAATATTTCTGGAGCATCAGATATAGACTTACCTATAGCTACAGGAACTGTATAATGTTGGATTAGTATTTCTAAACCTTTTAAGTAGTGAGGTAACATAGAATCTATCGCTTGTAAGTGAGATTTATAGAAATTTTTTAGATTAATATAGTCTAACTTAAACATAGCAAACCCGAGTACAAAAGCGAATACTACCTTAACTCCATTAATATCACTAATGAAGACAAAGAGCATTAAGACAATAACTATTAGACCATTTCTTATTCTTTTACGGAATAATACATCTGGATCTAAACCATCACCATATTTAGCCTTTACTAGGAAGTCATAGTCATCTTCTTTTAATTTAAAGAAGATATCTTGATTATCTTGAATAAACTGATTAGGTTTAATAAAACCATTAACAGTTAATACTGTAAATATTATTACACCAAGTATTAAAATCTCTATATACATTATTACTCAACTCCTACATCTTCATTGTAGAATTTCTCACCAGTTAGCAAGAAATAACAGTTAATTATAATAACAGCATGTAGTATTATCTGAACATACCATCTCTTTAGTAAAGCTTTGTATTTATCTGATCCTAATAACATTTGCATAGCAAGTACTAATAAGAATAGAGCTCCACCAAATACTAAGAACTTAGTATGGAATTGTTGTCTTTCCATTCTATCACGGTATACACCTTCTACTAAGGCATCTATATCCATAGACATTAGTTCTAGAGCTTCACCTGAATCTCTAGCACCCTCTTTAGTAATTTGTAAGAATAATTGATGCATATTTTTAACCATGTAATATGGATAAGCATTATCAAAGAATTCAATTGATTGGTCTATAGTACCATTATCATAAGCCATTTGAATCATTTGTTTTACATCTCTTAATACAGGGTCTTCCAAGATACCAGAGTCTCTAACACCTTCTAGAGATTTAACGAAACTTTGTGTAGTGTTAAACTCCATAATAACGTTAGTAGTATATACTTGGATTTGTTCAAATACATATTCACTGTATATTCTTTGAGTTCTTAAATATGATAAATAAGGTATAAATAATACAACTATTATGACATAGGCTGCTGTAATTGGAATACTATAAAAATACATATATGATATTATAGCTGCGGCACCACCAAGAAGGATTACTTGCATAAAATAATCCTTAGTGGTATAGTTTTGGCCTAATTCTTTAGTTTTCTCTTTAACTTCTTTATAACTATAAGGTGCATAAGTATTATAGAAGTTTGACACTGTATCAGCAAAAAACTTATATACGTTATCCCCAGTATTATAGTGATAAGATAAAACAAAGGCCGCAATAAATAATAGTATAATTAATTCCATAACATCACCATCCTAGGCAGCGCCATTTACTGGATTAACATCCCCTGTATTAGTTGGAGGGACTCCAGGAATTGGGCTTTTTGCTACACTTATTGTTTGATTATTAATAGGTGTTTGGACGTTTGCTTGTTGGATAGGTACTGTTTGGATTGGAACTGATGGTTGTTGCCCCTGAGGTTGAGCACCTTGTACTACCGGTTTAGCTACAACTGGTTGTTGTGGTTGCGCTATTGGTTGAGTCGGAGCTGGTTGGGTAGTTGGTTGAGCTATTTGAGGCGCTGGTTGAGATACTGGTTGAGGTTGGGGTGGAACCTGAGTAGGTGGAACCTGACCATTTGGTTGAGGATTCTGGCTATTTCCACTTTCTTGAGAAGAATTCAAGTTAAATGGATCAGATCCTGTTGGAACTGCTTTTTTATTAGCCAAATTATCTTCTTTAGCATCTCTTTCACCTGTACTATCCTCTCCTGTTTCAGAATCTCCTAAACCAAAGATATCATCAGTATCAAAGTAAATGTTACCTATCGCTAAATAATCTATTAACTTTTTGGTTGGGTTACGCAAAGTAACTTTACCATCTAAAGTCTTAGAGTATAATACATTTGTTTTTGGAGCATTAGTCTCATCATCAACGTAGAATTCGCATATTTCCATGATTTCACGTTGAAAACGATCTAAAGCTTTAGAATAATATCCTTTAACATATATACCAATTTGAATGTATCTATGAATTGATGATAGGTATTGTTCAATATCTTGACTACCTTCAAGCAGTGCATACATACGCATTGGTATACTAGATGCTTTATCAGCATGGATTGTTGAGATTATATGATGTCCAGATGAAATGGAGTTACGAACTGCCATAACAGCTTCTGCTGAACGAACCTCGGCAAGTAGAATCCATATTGGGTTCTGACGCATGCAAGCAACTAAAGCATCTGTGTAAGAAGCAATATTATTTGTTTTCATAGCAACAATATCTCGATGAGGAAATATTTTGTCTAAGTGTAATTCTAGTGTGTCCTCAATAGATATTATTTTTTCATCATTTCTTGTATTGGAAGCTAAATATTTAACAAGCTCAGTTTTACCTGAACCAGTTTCTCCAGCTACCATGATATTACAGTGTCCCCAAACACATTTTATTAAGAAGTCATGCATTTGTTCTGTAATATATTGTTCGTTTAATAATTTTTCTTTATTAAGTCGAATTTTAGCAGGTGTTTTACGGATAAGACAAGCTACGCCATTGGTTGCAATTGATTCGTGAACGAAATTCATACGCAACTCAGCAGATTCTGCATCCAAAAAAGGATGAGCCATATTAAACGTACGACCCATAACATTTGAACATTGGAATGCTAATTTCTCCATAAAAGTGTTATTTATTTCTGGTCTTTCAACTTGGTATACACCTTTATCTAGGGTTTTTAACCATACTTGACCACCATTACTATATGAGATATCTGTTACGTTATCATCGCTAAGAAACTCATTTAACGGACCAAAGTCCATCTGAGAGAAAACATTTTTATCTTCACCCATAATAACACCCTTTCTTTTCTTTTTTTGGCTAATTATTCAATATTTTCATCAGGTATTTGAACAGTTTTAGCTAGAATAAAGTTCTTTAAATATTCAGATTCAACTACCGTCTCTTCACGATTTAATGAATATGAAGCATTTCTTGGTACGGCTACTATATCCATACCTACGTATTTAGCCTTAGTTAGTAGTAGAAATAAGTCCTCAGGAACAGAGAATAGTAGTACCGAAGGAGTTCCTACGTTATCTCTATCTCTAAATACATTACGTCCTGAAGAATCTTTAACTGCTAATACTTGAATACTCTTTATGAATTTACCAAATATTACTTTACCTTCATTATCACTATCTGTTGTATGTAGATATAAGTCTATTGAATCATTTGGGAATATTGAATTACCATATGATGTCATATTATTTATATCTAAAGCATAAATAGTATATCCATCAGGAATATTTGAAAATAATGAATCTGGCATTTCTTCTGGAGCTATTAAACTCTCTTGAAAGAAATAGCTATTTAGAGGAATTTTAGAATCAAATGATACCATCATTCCTTCTATTTGATCTTGGTTTTGAACTACATTTTTCATGTTTTTTAATATTGTTGAAGATATTTGTGTTACACCAATATCATCTGCTGTAATAGTATCACCTTGAGGAATAGTTCTTTTAGCAAAGTAGATGTTAACAGGACTAATAGCTTGATTAACACGCCATTGGTATCCTAAAAATATTACTACTACGCCTAGTAATACACCTATTACCGTAACGGTATGTTTATTACTGGCAAACTTTTTTAAAGGTGCAAATAGATTTCCCATTTTACTCTTCCTTTCTTATACTATTCTGGATAATACCAACAAGAGTATCCTGTTATTTTTTCCATACAATCAGCATCATCGCCACAAGCTGGAACGCCTGGACATTCTTGCCCTCCAGATTCATTTGTTGAACAATATGTTGGATCATAGTTTAGCTCAGCAACTAAGTCTATACTATTTACAACATCTAACGAATTGCTTTCATCAGCAATCATAAAGTTACCAGTTTTAGTTGTAACTTTAACACTTACTTTTGGAGGTGCTTCGTATAGATCATAAAAATCTATTTGGTATGAATCTGTTAGAGATACTGTTTGGGCAAATCTCTTTAAGAAATTTGCCACAAACAATTCTTTTTTTATTCTCACGTCTCCGGTTTGATAGTAATACGCAGAATCTATTGAATCATATAAAGCTGCATTAGTTACTTCTTTTAGCTGATAATAATCTTGTGTATTGGTAGTAGAAGCACTTTGAACAAGCATCATAACTACTACAATAGTTACACCTAATGTGATTAACCAGTAACCCCAGTATGAATTTTTCATTTCCTTCTACTCCCTTCTATTTAAATGACAATCTATAGAACATCTCTGCTGCGTCTTCTTTATCGTACGCACCAGCATGTTCTCCAGTATCGTCGCTAGCACGTTTTACTGTACCAACATAATCTATCCAACGACATTCGTGTTCAGCTGCATGAGATCCGTCAGCTTTGTAAACGTTACCACTAGCACCGTATTGGAAGCCGTTTTTTTGATAACTATTACTATCACCACTAGAATATACATAGCATACTACGTTAGCATTTGTTCCTAGCTTAGATAATACAGTCTCGCTATATTCTTCTGTAACATATTTATTAGCAAAGTCATTTAAGAATGTACTTGCGAAATGTACAATACCTGGTTCATCAGTTCCAGCTGTCCATTCGTTGTGTTTGTTAGATTTTAGTTTACTATAACCAACTTGAATCATTGAAGAAGATTTTTCTTGGTATCCATTTGTATTATTATTTTGTCTAATTTCATTTAACGCTGTTGGTGATAATGTATATGAATACTCAGGAGCTTTGTTATAAACTCTTTCACCTTCATCTTCGATATTCTTTAATAGGTTTGCTCCTTTATCTGTAACATATACGTAACCATCTAGTACGTAGTGTTGTTCTTCACTCCAGTTTGCTCCAAGTATACGACCAGCATCTTCAGTAGCTGTATTTAGTGATACATTGTTAATTGTTAGACCTTCGATACTTGCTCCACTGTTTTCATCGATAAGAGCATCTGTTAGAGATTTTGACATTTCATATGAACCAATGTCTCCCTCACAAGTTTTTTGTTTGTCTGGACATACAAGGTTCCTATTAGTACTATTAGTTTCTTGATTTAGAATACTTCTTGTAGTTTGTCCTGCTGGTGCTACTAATTCTGTTTCAAGTGTATCACCGCAACAATAACATAATCCTTCAACTACTTCGTAGAAACATACTCTGCTGTTGTTACCAACAACGGAATTATTATTTCCCATTATTCTACCTAGTTTGGCTTCGTTATTATAATTACCTAGATTATAGAAGGTAATTGAATATTGATATAGATTTCTTTGAGTTTTTTCGCCTATTGGGAAGACGATATTATCTCGAGAAGAGTCTCCATAAACTTTCCATTTAGATGCTTCTTTGTTTGGAGAACTAGATGCTTTAGCAGCGTTAGCAGCACTATCAGCAAATTCTCTATATCCTAATATAGTATCTATGTACCATCTAGAACTTGAAATCTTATAGTTGTTAGCTGCTCCTATATATCTCTTAATGTAGTAAGCGTCTTTTAAATAATCGGCATTGTTTCGACTACATCCAGCTTCTCTATCCCAACTATATGACTTACCTTCACGTCCTGACTTAGATGCTCCTTCTTTTCCTTGTCCAGATCCAGACTCATAACATGAAGCATAATGTTGATCATCTTCGTATGTAGAAACTAATCCTGCTGCCGCATCAGCGCTTGTAAGAACGTCTCCACTTTCGCCCGTAAATTCCTTAGAACCAATTATAGTTCCTTCATAAGTCTTAACGTTGAAGTCTGTGTCTGAATAGTATGCAAATCCTCTTGTATATGTTGATTTTTGTCTTTCTAATACGTTAGCTCCCATTGAAGCTAGTTTTTGCATGAATTCAGCTTCGTCATATTCATAAGAGATTTGTGGATCAAAGCCTGTAGATATTAGATTTTTAGCTTTAGTTGATGATGTGTAACCTTGAGTATTTCTTAGTGCAAAATCCCAGTATTGACATAGTTGCATCTCTTCTATTTTTTTGTTTATTTGAGTCTTGTAAGAATGATAATCAGTGTCGCTCCAACCACCTAGCTGGTTATGGAAAGCAGCAAGGGCCGCATTTTCTATTTCTTGACCATATTTGGCAATATATTTTTCTTTGGTATCATAGTTTATCGTGTTACAATCACCACTACCATCTGTTGAGCTAACATTATTATCATTAAGACCGTGGCCATCAACATAATAGTAATTGAAAGTGGTAGATCCGACCTCTCCTTTAACGTTTGGCGTTACAGAAGATTGGACAAATGTAGGATAAGTGAAGTCTAAGTCGTAAGATGCTTTAACATTATAGCATTGTTTAGGAGCGTTTCCATCACTACACTTAGAGGTATTGTAGCCATCAAAGTCACCATTGCTATCATATTTTTTTGCAAATGTTACTCCGGCACCACATGATTTTTTACCGGCTGTTGAGCTTAGGCTTAAAGCCGATGATTTTACTCCTTCAAAGAAGTCATAGAAGTTATCAGCAGCAAATGATTTTACCTCAGCTACAGATAAGTCAAAGATTTCTTTACTCCATTTTTCGATATCAATTCTTGAAGTAACACAGGTTCTTTTTCCGCTTGTATTAACATTTTCTGTACGTAATACAAAGTATTGTCCGGCTACTACTGCGTTAGAACCAACGAAGTTTTTACTATTTGGAACGGTAAAGTCCCAGTCCTCTTTACAGTAGACACGGCATATATTGTTCTCGTTATATATTGAGATGTTATAAGCATTACCTCTAGCATCTCTCTTTATATTTTCTGCTGTTTTACTAATATCATTATTATATACACAAGTATAATTAACTTCGCCATCAGGCTCTACACCTTCATGAATAGCTAAGCTATCATTCAATCCATTTTCAGTTGTTTGTTCTTTACATATAGGTGTATAAGTTGATTGTGTACACGTATTATTACAGTATTTAGAATATACGTAATTGTTCTCGTCAAGTATCATTGAACAACAGCCAGCTCCAACGAACAATGATGGGTTAAAGTCGGCATTACAATACTCAGCACTCTTACATCTTGTGTAATCATACGCTGGTACGCTCGTGTCACAAGAAGGTAGGAATGTTCCTGAATCGTAACTTGTAAAGTTTATAATCATGTTCTTATCTCTACCGGTGTTTTTATATTCAATATCTACACTTGGTGAGGCTGATATATCAAATGAATTATTATTTCCAAAACCACATGGACCTGCATTACAAACATGGTATTCACCATCGGTTTCTCTCTTGGTAGCGCTGATGTCATTAAACACTGCCATTCTTTGGAAGTTTGCAGTCTTTGCTGGATCGGCTTGGCCAGTATTCAATTCATATGATTTTCCATCAATACCTACAGATGTCTTGATTGAGAATTGACTTACAGTTTTTTGGGATGGATTTCCTTTATGAGCTGGACCGGATTTTCCACTTGATGATGTAGCATTAGATACTGTTCCACTTGCTCTAGCGATGTCATTTATATTTCCTCTAATGGTATACTTGAATACCATTTCACCACTTTCTTCATTAAACAATGGTTTTCCACTATACGGTCCATTAGGATACTTGGCTATTAATATGTTGGCTGTTTCATCAAATACAACCATATGATCATAGTCACGTCCAACTTCAAAGGTAACATTAATTCCATATTTACCGCAATTTTCACAAGTAGGTCTAACACTTAGGAAGTGATCTTTTCCTATTCCCTCAGTAGCAGGTATGCCGGAGAATACTCCTTTAATAGTTTTAGTATAACTACCATCTGCTTCTGGTTTAGTGGTTGTTTCAACAACATAAGCGTTTACTTTGATAGTTTTCGCATTGTTTACTTTGTAAGATAAAGCGTCATATAGCATTTTTGTTGCTAGATTCAAAATAGAAACATTTACGCTACTTCCCTTACAATGGTCTACGCTTTTACCATTCTCTTTATATACACAATATAAATTCTTAACTTTTTGAGCTTTTTTATTAGAGTCTGTTTCATTTATGATTGCTCTTAGGGCTGTTATACCTTTATTTTTTTCAGTGCTTTGCCATGTTGCACCTATATGTGTGTTAATATTTTTAGCTATACCCCAATAAGCGTTGTAATCATCACTAAGTTCTCCTGTTGGTGCAGCCCCGTCTCTTTCTTTAATAGTAAGCAAACGATATGCTAATGTTGCTGCCGCCATAGTCTTAAGGTCCTCAGCAGCTATTTCTTCAGAACCACCTGCTTTTGCTGCTACACGGTCTATTGCAGCAGAGTATTTTGAGTTTTGATATAATACTGCAGACAATTTGTCAGTTAATGAGTTTTTAGGGTTTGTATTATGATCCCATCTATACTCAACACCTTTATTTGGTTCGTTTCTTCCTGGATCCATACATACAGCAGCTATTTTTATTTCTTTACCACTACAAGTAGCAGTTCCAGAATATATACTTTCACTTATAGGTGCGTATTTATCAGTATCATTGTCAGGATTGTTTATATAAAATTTATCGATTATTACTGTACCTTTATCTCTTGAGTGATTTGGGTCACGTGATATCTTGTAGTTGTCACAATTGTTTTGAACCTCTTGAGAAGTCTCTACGAATCCTACCAAATCAGTAAATGTATTACCATCTGTTGCTGATAAGACTTGACCTTCATTTGATGATTGTTCAGCATTTGTTACCCTGAATTTATATTTTACGGTTACGTTTTTGCCATCTTTTTTACCTTTTACAGTAACTACTATTGAGTAAGAAGAAATTTCTTTAACTCCGCTTACCTTACATTCTTTCTTATCTTCAGAATATTCAGTTTTAACATAAGCTGTATTTGCTGAAGAACAAGAAGTAATTGTTCCAGCATCAATATATTGGCTTACTAGAACTTGGCTTTTAGTAACGCCAACTTCTATTTCTTTGTTACCGCCATAAACATCCCCGGCTATAACACCACTTGTTTCCATATATAATGAGTATTGCCCGACTGGTGCTATAGTTCCAGGTTGTAGACATTTAGATTTATCTTCAGTTAACCAACAGTAATTATCATGTTTAACCAAATCTGTATCATGGAACGATACTTTTGGAAGGGCAACACCTTCAGCAGTTTCGCCTTTAAGAACTGCTCTATATACTCCTTTGAATCTTGAATCTGGAATCTCAGAGAAGTTAGCATCTGATATTGTTCCATAATTACCTGTATCAACTGTAACTACGTTATTATTCTTTTTAAAACATGTTACTAGGAATTTATAGGTCTGTAAATCTTCTTTGAACTCTTCATCTAGGTTAATGCTGCCATTAAATAATGGGTTAGTATCACATGTCTCAGTATCGGCAGTGGTAGTTGATGGGTTGTTGTGGAAGTACCAACCTTTAAATTCGTATATACCCGCTCCAGCGGCTCCCGAATATTCACAATTAGGAAGACTAAGAATTTTATTTAACCCATTTTCTTCTAGTATTGGGTATCTTGATATCTTAACGCTATCTGCGTTAGTGTTCTTTAACTTATCTATTAGTTCAGCAGGTACACCCTCCCACGAACTATTCCAGCCATCACACTTAGCCGCTCCGTAGTTGGCAAATATGAATACTCCAGGTTCAATAGTAACATTGATTAGTATATAGCTGCCATTTTTTAGAGTTAGTTTTGCTTGCGCATGGGTATTTATTTTAAAGGTTGCATCTTTTCTAACGTTTATTAAGTAACCATTACTTCCTCTGTCACAAGTAATATAATCTGCACCCTCAGTTACGTCACAACGATCAACATCAACGTTTGTAAACGGAGTACTTGGACCCGTTACTCTTTTTTGAGTTCTACTATACGCATTTAAGTTGAACTCATATTCATGGTTCTTATTCATATCCATTAAGTGAAGATTAATTTTTAAATCTCCTTCTGTAGATGTCCCGTCTTTAGTTAAGCTACTATCTGCGAATTCATACTGGCAATTAATAACTACATCTGTTTCTTCAATACCTGCGGGAATTATCATTTTATATTGTCCAGCAACAATACGCATTGATATTCCGCTTTTTATGCTTTTAGTTACATTGTATTCAATCTTTTCGCCTTCACATGTTAAGCCCCTTACTGATGATGTACTTAGGAAGTTTCTTTCACCGGCTCCCTTAGATGCTGCGAAGGTTATTTCTATCGAAGACCTAGTATCAGCACTAGCAATTCCCAGGAAGGATAAAGATATTATTAAAGCAAATAATATACTATGTATTTTTTTTCTCATTATTAATCTTCCCTCCTTTTTTTAGCTATTAGTATGGTTGCAAGCACTCCAATTGCAATTATTGTTCCTACAACTAACCATTTATTATTTGATACCGTTTTAATAGTCTTTTTCAAAATGCCTTTTTTAGATTCACTTTCTTTAGCATCTTTTTTAATTCCTTGCTTAGCTAGTTTCTCAGTATAAGCATTTAATTCTCTTAAGAAATTAGTTTTATCTATATCATAAGTAACAAAGCTACGGCATTGGTAATATGAAGGAACCTCCATACAAGATTCTCTATTAGATAATTGATTATATTTAGGTATTGTAAGATTTATAGTTCTAAGAGTTTTATCTTCACAACTACCATCTGCAGAAGTTACTACAAACCTCATCGTTTTAATCTCAGCAACATCTAAGTCTCTTAGTACTATTACTCCAGATTCGTTTCTATCAGTAGAAGATACGCTATACGTTTTACCTCTTGATGGAGTAACTGTTACTACTATATCTGGTGTTACATTATATATTTTTATGTCTAGTCCATATACTAATGTAGAATAGTATTGTGAATTAGGATCATCATACCCTTCTGGTTTAAGTTCAATTGGTTCGTATTTAACATCTACTGCATAAGCTTCTTTGGATAGTCTTACGGAATCAGCATTGCTACAATAAGTTCTAACATAAGTCTTGCATGCTGTTTCAGTATCAGCAAAGCCGGTTGCACAACAATTGTTTTTTTCTTCTTTGCCAGTCAGGTTAGCACACTTCTTATATAGCGGCTCGAAACATTTATTTCTTTCGCTCTCATTCGGAATTCTTGCACAGCAAGCTTTTTTAGAAGCATCTGTTCCTTCTTTAGAACATTTAGCTATGTTATTTACAGTATCTTCTGCTTGAACAAAGGTCCAAAACATAAATATACTGCAAAATAAAAGTAATAATTTTGTATACTTGTTTTTCATATTTACACCAACCTTATTTTCTATATATAATTTTATCATCCCTCAAGTAAAATAACAACAATAAATTGCACGAAAATATAGATTGTGATATATTATTTATGGTGATTTATGATGGGAAATTGGAGCAAAAATAATAAAATACTAGGAATAGTATTAATCGTTATTTCTTTCTTAGCAATAGGTGGATTAATATATGCCTCTATAGAGCTAAATAGAAGAGAAAAAGAACTGGATAATTATTTAGTAGAGATTAATTTTAAAAAATTAGAGAAAAAAATAAAGAATAAAGAATCTTTTATATTAGTGATAACAAGAACTGATTGTTCTCACTGCGCTGCGTTTAAGCCTAAATTAAAAGAGGTATTAAGCAAGTATGATATAACTGCATATGAAATAGCAACTGATTTATTATCCACTAAAGAAGTTGCTAAGTTTAAAGATATAGCTAGTATACAAGGTACTCCTACCACTATATTTATTGTAGATGGTGAAGAAAAAACTACTACCAATAGATTAATTGGTGACACTAGTACAGACAAGATTATTAGTAAATTAAAACAACAGGGGTATATAAAGAAATAAAGAGGGATAACATGAAAAAAGATTTTAATTTTGAAGAATTAGGTAAAGGTATACTAATAGTACTATCATATTATATAGGAATGAATTTGCTATCTCATTATGTAGCTTCGTTATTAATTAAGTATAAATTACCTAGTAGTTATCTCTATACTTTTTTTCTATATATATTTGTTTTATCAATATTAATAGTTATATATAGAAGTCAATTAATTACGAGTTTTAAAGATTTTAAAAAGAACTTTAAAAAGCATTTACCTAAAGCATTTGAGCATTGGATAAAGGGCTTTTTTATAATGATAGTTAGTAATTTAATATTAGTTTATATATTTCATTTGAATAAAAGTATTAATGAATCTATGAATATTGAATTATTAAAGAGTAATTTACTACTTCATTCCCTATTAATACTTATTGTAGCTCCTTTTTTAGAAGAAATAGTATTTAGATTATCTTTTGGTAAGATGACTAATAATACTAAGATATATAGTATTATAACAGGAGTTTTATTTGGGTTTGTTCATTTGATATCTTCATTTTCAGCTTATAAATATATGACTTTGTTACTATTAATTCCATATTCTTCTATGGGAATAGCTTTAGGATATGCTTATAAAGATACTAATAATATATGTTCTTCTTTATGTATGCACATGTTACATAATTTATTATCTTGGTCAATCATTATAATAAGTATTAAAGGAGGAATAATATAGTGGATGAAAAAAAACAGCAAGAAATAACGGAAGAAGAATTAGAGACACCTAGAAAATCTCATAAGTTTCTTCTTTTATTCTTTTTTGTACTTATTCTATTTGCTATATACTCAATTATAATAGAACCAAAGTTTTTATTTAAGGTTAACGAGTATGCGATTAAGACAAAGAAGATAGATACTTCACTACACGGTTTAAAAATAGTACAGTTTTCTGATATAC
>CAMYYH010000018.1 GCA_947303405.1 uncultured Mycoplasmatota bacterium | reverse complement strand
AGTTAAAAAAGATTAACGAAGAAATAAAAAAAGAAGGCGACGAATACGTTAAAGTGGCTACCCAAAACATTACCGGTATTAGAGAAATAAAAGCTTTAGGTATTAAAGATAATATTAATAATCGTGTATTCAAAAGAATTGACTCTTTATTTAATAAGCAAAAAAATGCTGGAGAAAAAGAAACTTTCTATTTAGCACTTAATAACCTGTGTTACTTTAGTATTCAATTTATAATACTATGTACATTAGGCCACCAATATTTTAAAGGTGTAGTCACTCTAGCTTCATTTATCGTTATTGAAAAGTATATTTGGCGTATCGATGAGGCTGTGGAGTCATTATCGGAATTTGGTGTAAGCTTTAATAAAGTAACAGTGTCATTAAAAAGAATAGCAGAATTATTAAATAATGAACTTTATCCTGATGAAAAATTTGGTACAAAAGTATTAAAGGGTAATGATTGTACAATAGATTTTAACAATGTTTACTTTAAGTATCGAAACGATGAAGAATTAATATTAAAAGGTTTAACAATGAGTCTAAAACCATATCAAAAAATAGCTATAGTAGGTCGATCTGGTGAGGGTAAATCTACCTTGTTTAACTTATTATTAAGATACTTTGATAGTGTCAAAGGTACTATTAAAATAAATAATATTAATATTAAACAATTAACAGAAGACTCTCTAAGAGATAATATCTCTATTATTAGACAAAACCCTTATATATTTAATACTACTATTATAGATAATTTTAAAATAGTTAAAGAAGACATAACAATAAAAGAAGTAAGAGAAGTATGTAAAAAAGCTTACATAGATGACTATATTATGTCTTTACCTAATCAATATAATACATTAATTGGTGATGGAGGGGTTAACCTATCTGGTGGTCAAAAACAAAGATTAGCTATAGCTAGAACTCTATTAAAGAATACTAAAATAATTCTTTTCGACGAAGCTACATCTGCCTTAGATAATGAATCCCAAGAATATATAAAAAAAACAATAGACGACTTAGTAAAAGATCATACAATTATAATAGTTGCTCACAGGCTTTCCACTATTATGGATGCTGATGTTATCTATTGTATAGAAAAAGGTAAAGTTAGTTCATATGGTACTCATGACGAATTGATGAAAACCTCAACAATGTATAAGAAATTATACAGTCCAGAAGTATTAGATATCTAATACTTCTATTTTTATTGCTTTTTCCTTACCTTATCCGTTATAATAGCGTCACAAAAGGACGCATAAATATGGGAATAAAAGACCAACGGAGAAAAAGATTAATTTATGAATTGGGTATGCAAATTGCTGTGGAAATCTTGTCAAGAGAAATCCCAAAGGGTCTAGCATCTCAATTCTATAATAATAGGTTGTTAGAATTACAAACGAAGACCATTTCAAACTTGGGGATAAACCATACAAATTTATCCAAACTAAAGGCTGAAAGAATACTTACTCAAAAAAAATGGGGTATTTACCAATATGATTGGTTTACAGGTTTATATTCTTGCATTCAAAAACTAGATGCAAGAATAAAAAGTAATAATAGCGATCAATTATCAAGCTTGGATATAAAAAGGAAAGAATACTTTAAGAGATATATAGAAATTGCCTGTATCAGCCCAGACATTTGTTATAAAATGATATTAGTTCTTGTCGAGGCTAAAGGATATAAAGATTTAATTACGCTTCTTCTTATTATAATCAGTAAATCAAAATATGAACCACTTGTAACAAATGCCATAAGTTTTATGAGGCTCCTAAATAGTATTATTCCGATACCAAGTGGGTATGAATTAATAATACAAGAAAGAGCCAAGACTATACAGCATAAGAATAGTCCCCTTATTCCTGAAACAGTTAAAAAAATCACCGCCTTATTGCAAGATGAAATCACTCAAATCGAAAATATACATGTTGATATCGTTAAAAAAAAGATAAAACCAATAATATACACTACATCGTTGTACGCCAATCTACTCGTTGACAAAGGAATCGTTATAACTATCCCATTGAAAGATGAGGAGCTAAAATCGTTAAGAAGAATCATTGAAAATAAATATAAAGATGTTAAGTTATTAGAAATCGGTGCTAAAGACAAAAGATTAGTTTTACAATACCAGCCTAGTTTTGAATATTTTAATGCCGATAAAATTGAAGAAATCGCTCAAGAGGCTAAAGCTAATAAGGAATTCCAAGTATGTCGCGATGCTTACTCGCTTTTAGCTCAACATTGCTTTTCTATTCAAGATGCTACGCAAATAGCTCAATTATATGCAAACTTAGGGGCGACAAACTGGTATTTGGGAGAGGGCCGAAGGGCAATGGCATATTATACTATAGCTCAACACCTAGCCCCACAAGGAGAAAATCATTATATTCCCGTTATATCCTATTTACAAGATGCACACGCCATATCATTTGAAGAAACCCCTTTGTTATATTTAGATGAAATTACAGACCGACACTTTTTTGAATCAACTGCCTTTTTACAAATAGTTCAAACAGTATTAGAATTCGTGAAAAATGGATCTGACTTAATGGAAGCTTGTAACAAAGCAGGATTAGATAAGGACCATAAACATCTTGTCATGTTAAAAGTTGCTGAAGAGCTATATCAAACCGGTTACCAAAATATCGCCGATCAACTTCTTGCCGCTATGGAAAACCCTTCAGGATACATAGAGATAGTAAGAGATAGGATAAAAAAAGATAGAGAATTGTACACTCTTTATAAAAAAAGCCCGACTTTAAATATAGAAAAACCAAGCAAATTAGCGATATTCAAATTGTAAAAAGTTTTTATTATAAACTTTTTAATTGCATTCCCTCCAATATTTCCCTATAATATAGGTTAATTGAAAAAAATCACTAGAAAGAGGTAGAAAAAGATGCCAACGATAACAAATATAACAGACTATAAAAAAGGTGATGGGTTGTCAACCTATGAACGCAGAAAACCAGGACTATTTCAATGGATTATGGAAAGGCCATTAAAAGAGCCAATTAGTGAATCATTAGTGATAACAACAAAAGAAATGAGGGAACAGGCCGATTTTAGGCAAGACAACGTTGATAAAGCAAAAAAAAATCACCTAATTGTTCAAACTGATGGTAATGGAGCTAGGGGCAAGTATTCTTTTATAGCTGCGAAAGAATTGCGAGAATATGTTCAAAAAAGTATTCAAAAGAATCCAGCGCTTATACCTATATACCTTGAAAGAATTGCGATATTCGCTGCTGCAGACACATCTTTCTGTTATGAGTTCCTGCCATTAATGAAAGAATATAATAGGTATAAAGAAATATATAGGACTCTAGTAGCTTTGATAGATCGTAACGAAAGCGAAACAAGCGTTAATAATGCTCGGTTATTATTAAAAGCATTAAGTTATTCTTTTGCTCTTCCAGATGAGTGTAAAAAATTAGTTAACAGTATAAATCCAGAAGAAATAGTCAAGACAAAAGAGAAAGATGATCCTTATCGTATTTTTGTCTTAGCGCTTTGCAAAGGAATGCTTAGTCTTGCTTTAAGTAAGTTACGAGAAGTCAAAAAAGGTGTGGATCTATCCTCTATAGAATCACTAATGTTAACCTTACTAAGAGAACGTGTCAAAGAAGAGAGTGATGATTTGCAAACGATTGACCAATTGATTGAAGAACAAAACGTGGCCGAAATCGTTGGACTATTAGAAAATAAAATGAAGCAAAAAACTCTAAGTCAAATGGAAAAATTTATTTTAATGGTTGCTAAAGATATAGTTGCAGCTCAAAAAGGACAAATTTTCCCTCAAATAACTAATGATGCGCCAAAGACTTTTGCTCAAGCAATAAATGGCAAGAATTACCAAGTTGCTTTAGAAATATGTGTAAATAAAAATGTTGATGTTCCTATAGTTAGGCTGTTAGAGATATTTATCAAAGAAAAAAAAGTGTTCGAAATAGTTGCGCCGATAGAAGTGGCTTTAGAATCCAGAAAACTTGATGCAGCTAAAATGGAAATTATCAATTTGGTCAAAGACAAAGAAAAAAAGGAACCTTATACCGTTTTTTTACAAGAGTTGATAGATATATGTCAGGATGAAGATAGCGGCTATAGTAGGGTAATTGACGCTATTAAAGATATAGAAAATGACTTTAGCAACATTCGTGTTGAGGATATATGGTCTTCAGCAATGTACTATAATAATAATGGCAACATGGATATGTTTGCTCGGTATATGACTTTATATACCATGGCAGCTTATATAAATGACGATTTAAGGTCAATTGTGACTACAACTGATGAATACGAAACTTTAGAGGATGAACAACCTGAAGAAGAACCATTACCACATTCATTAGAGGAATGGCAATCAATGACCTCTATTCCGAACCGTGAAATCCCGGAAGATGATGAAGAAGTTGCGCGCTTATTGCATAAGAATTTAATTGTAAAAAAAGAGCTTATTATATTGCCACCTATGAGTGAAAAAAGAATAAGCAGTCTAAAAAAGATAATTAAATCAAAGTATAAAGATATGTCCACATATGTTATGGGCGAAGGTGCTGAACAAAGATTAGTTATACAATATAAACTGAAAGTAAAGAACACTTTAGTCAATAAAGACGCAGCACAAATCGCCTACAAGGATAAAAGCTATCCTACTGCTTGTTATTTATACGGACTAACTATCCATTCTTTGCCAATTGAGAACATTAGTTCCCCTGTCTCAGAGTATTATGCTCGATTGGGTAATTCGTATTTAGGACTATCACAAACAAAGAATATGTCACCTAACAGGAAATATCATTATATCCATTTGGGCTACCAATACTTTTCGTTAGCCCAAGTCTTGACTCAAAAAGAAAGTGGTCCGCTTGATTGTTCGGCCGCGATTAGTTGTATTGCAGAAGAGTGTTCTCTAGGACTTGAAACAGTAGTTAATTGGTCAGAAGCATCACTTAATGAAGAATATTATTTTGGTATTAAGAATTTCCCGGACCTTCTTGCTAATATAAAATCTCGTATTACGAAAACCCAAAACTTTGATGATGCTTGTAAAGAATTAAACTTGTCCGAAGAGGAAATAGACATTCTTTATCTAATGGTTGCTAGAGAACTATATATGCTAGAAAAAAATGGTGGAAGTAGTAACGCTTTAGCTGATCAAATATTTGAAACAATTGCTAGTAAGAAAAATAACACTGAACGCGTAAAACGTATTATAGAAATAATAGAGAAGGAAAAACCATATTATTCATCTCGTGTAAGAGAAGTACCGGGAGAAGTAATAAGTGACGTTACAGCTGTTATGAGAAAAAAAGCCTATTGGAGATAATACTCTTTTTCTCAAGCTTTAATAGATTGATATGATACATTTATACATGATATAATAATATATAATAGAGGTGTATAATATGCAATCTAAGACAATACTAATTAAATTTCCTGACAATAAATATCATACTGCAGAAGTATCTAGATATGTTGATGTAACAATTGATAATAGGGTAATTAGTACAATATGGTATGTAGACTTAAACGAACTAGATTTAAACGAAAAGAAACCAGTGGGGTCTTTCTCTATAATTAGAAAAAATGAAAATGGTTCCTTTACAAACTTAGATTGTGGAGATATAGACCAATACACTAAAATATATGAAGATATTAAAAAGTCTATTGCTAATAACCAATACAAAGAATTAGATGTAGATATTTTGACTAATATAGATAACGTAGAACAATATAGCTATGAACAAAAAAATAATAATAAGCAACCTTCACTTGAAGCCGAACTGCCTATCCTTGCTTCTGAAAAAGATTTAAAAGAAATAACAGATATATTATCCGAGAAGATTGGTTCTCATGTTGACCCTTATTTTCAACATTCTTATCAAGCTATGGAAGCAGATATAAAAAGTAAATTAAACACCATGAAAGAAAACACTTCCAAAGATAAATGGTTTAGTGCCAAGAACGCTATTATTAAATATCTTTCTTTAAAAGAATTAGATATGCAAAATGGCTATATTACAATAGACTCAGTAGAAAAGCACCTTAAAGAAATAGAAGAATTGGCTCATACCATAATTAATGCTGATAAGAAGGAAGCTATTAATGAAGTATATTATACAAAGACTATCTATGTCTTATGGAATGAATTACTATCTAGATTCTTTGATATTATCTATTTAGAATATGCATCATATACTAATTTTGATAAAAAATATATGTTAGAATACGCAAATATTAGTAATAACTATAGTCAAATAAAAGAACAATTACTAGGTATAATAGAGGAAAAAGAATTATCTATTAATAGAAGAAATACAATAACTGTTACAGATAACAATGTTAAATATAACTTTATTATTATTCCTGTTGAAGACTTTGATTTATTTATCTCAATTAAAGAGAGTAAAGCAATCAGTATTCTAACTGAAGAACTATTTGAGCCCTATCAAATATTAGTAGATTCTATTAAAAGAAAAAACACTATAGTAACTGATTCTGAAACTATTAGTACTAACGAATAAATCTTGTTTATCAAGATTTATTTTTTAATCAGTATCTTTCTAAAAATTACTAATGGTGGTATCATATTAAAGGGTGTTTATATGGACGTATTATTAGATAATCATTTAATAAAAGTAGAAATAATTAGAAAGAATAATAAGAATATATATTTTCGTTTTAAAAACGATATCTTAGTCGTAACTTGTAATAGATTCGTTACGACAAATGAGATAAAAAGACTAATAAAAGCAAATGAATCTTCTTTACTAAAAATGTATAAAAAGAATAAAAAGAAAGAAGAAAACGATATTGGCTTTCATTATCTTGGTAAAAGTATTCCTATTGTTTATGATGAAAGTATTAAAAACACCTACATAGAAGATGATATACTATATACTAAGAATGAAACCCAATTAAATAAATGGTATAAAGAAGAATGCATAAAGATTTTTGGTGAAAGAATAAACTCCTTATTACCAAGATTTACTAATATACCTAAGTTTACTTTAAGAGTAAGAAAAATGTCCACTAGATGGGGAGTTAATAACATTACTAAAAGAATAATAACTCTAAATAGCGAATTATTAAAAAGAGATGTAGAGCTAATAGATTATGTTATTATTCACGAATTATGTCATTTTTATGAGGGAAACCATAGCTCTAGATTTTGGAATCAAGTATCTTTAAGATATCCTGATTTTAAAAATGCTAGAAAAAGATTGAGAGTTGAATAATATGGAAATTATAAAGTCTTTAGAAAATAAGAAAGTAAAATATTATACTAAGTTATTACAAAAGAAATATCGAGAAGAAGAAAATAAATTCTTAGTAATAGGTAATCACTTAGTAGAAGAAGCTTATAAGAATAACTGTCTATTAGAAGTTATTAAAACAGAAGATAATAATATCTTCTTAGATGTACCTACTACGTATGTTACCTATGAAATAATAAAAAAGATAAGTGGTATGTCAAATCCCCAATCTATAATTGGCGTATGTTCTTGTTTGAAAGAAGAGAAAATAGGTAACAAAGTTCTTATGCTAGATGATGTCCAAGACCCAGGTAATCTAGGTACTATTATTAGAAGCGCAGTCGCCTTTACTATCGATACTCTTGTCTTATCTAGTCATACAGTAGATTTATCTAACGATAAGACTATAAGAGCCTCAGAAGGTATGCTATTTAGTGTTAATATTATTAAACGAGACTTAATGGAATTAATAGATACACTAAAGAATAATAACTATATGATATATGGTACTAATGTTAATGGAGGCAAACTAGTAGACAAACTAGAATTAAATGAAAAATATGCTATAATAGTTGGTAATGAGGGCAGTGGTGTCAAAGAAGAGATATTAGCTAAATGTGATGAGTATTTCTATGTGCCTATGAGTACTAAATGTGAAAGCTTAAATGTTGGCGTAGCAACTAGTATTATTCTCTATGAAATTAATAAGAATAACTTATAGAAAGAAGTATTATTATGATATATATAGGTAAAATAGTTAATACCCATGGAATAAAAGGAGAACTAAGAATAATAAGTAACTTCTCCCAAAAGGATAAAGTATTTAAAAAAAATATGCCTCTTATAATAGATAATAATATAGAAATAATTAATTCTTATCGACCTCATAAAATGTTTGATATGATTACTTTAAAAAACTATAACGATATTAACGAAGTATTAAAATATAAAGGTAAAAAAGTATATATCAAAGAAGAAGATCTTCACCTAAATGAAGAAGAATATATCTTAGAAGAATTACTAGATTATAAAGTAATAGAAGATAATGAATGCCTAGGGAAAGTAATAGATATTGATTACAATGGTAGTAACACTCTCTTAGTAATAGAGGGTATAAAAAAATTCTATATACCTTATAAAGGTAACTTTATAATCGGTGTAGATAAAGAAAAGAAAGAGATAAAGACAGAAAATGCTAAAGGGTTGATTTTATGAAAATAGATATACTTACTATTTTTCCTAATATGTTTAATAATATATTTAATGAATCAATAATTAAAAGAGCTATCGATGCTAATAAAGTGGAAATAAATATTATAGATTTTCGAGAATATAGTAAGGATTCTCATAAAAAGGTAGATGATACCCCCTACGGAGGAGGAGCTGGAATGGTCCTTACTCCCCAACCAATTTTCGACTGTGTTGAAAGCATAAGAACTAAAGATTCAAAAGTAATACTGCTTACTCCAGATGGAATTCAATTCAAACAAAGAATAGCTTATGATTTAGCAAAAGAGAAACATTTAATAATAATATGCGGGCATTATGAAGGCTTCGATGAAAGAATAAGAACCCTTGCTGATATGGAAATAAGTATTGGTGATTATGTCTTAACAGGAGGGGAAATCCCAGCTATGGTATTAGTTGATTCTATTACTAGATTAATTCCTGGTGTAATAAATGAGCAATCTCACCTAGATGATTCTTTCAATGATAACTATTTATTAGATTATCCTACTTATACTAAACCAAGAGTATATAAAGGAATGGAAGTACCAGAAGTGCTTACTTCTGGAGATCACGCCAAAATAAAAGCCTGGCGTGAAGAACAAAGCATAAAAAGGACTAAAGAACGTCGACCAGATTTATTAAAATAGAGAAGGTGAAAAAATGGCTAACTATAGAGTTGCGAGATATAATAGCGCTGGTAACATCCTCACATATGAAGAGACTGATGGATATGTATTTAACCCTAAACACGGCGGTAAAATAAAGGTAAAAAAACTAACCGTTGTGGATAATGAAATGATAGATAAAATATTGTCTATGAAATTTGATAAGCGCTTTCGCCGTTTAGTAACTTTAGCCATAGGAGTACTGGAAAATGAAGATGCCGATGAAGGAGACGCTAATATCGTTCTAGGGGAAGCTCAACTAGTAAAAGAGATATTAGAAAATAAATATAAGAAGTTTTTAAAACACGAAAAAACTAGATTATTCTTAGAAAAGATAAGAGTAATAGAAAAACAACTAGAAATGAAAAAAATAGAAATAAAAAAGAAAGCTATGTACTTAGAAATGATGAGTGAAGAAAAAACTAGTACAAGGCGCATGTAAAAGAAAGATTTTACAAAAAGGTTTATTAAGAGTATAATGCATAATATGTCATTTAAGTTGATTAATCAACTTTTTTTTGTGGGGACGTGTGATACAATGAAAAATAATAACCAATTAAGCAAACTATTAAATAAATATCAAAAGGCCTTGATTATACTTGAAACACAAATAGATCTAATAATTAAGGAATTTGAAAGCACTAAAAAGTACAAACCTGTAGAGCATACTAAAAGCAGATTAAAAACTATCAATAGTATTAAACAAAAACTATCATCTTTTAACAAAGAATATACTCTAAAAAATATCGAAGAATATATGTATGATATTGCTGGTGTTCGTATTGTATGTGTTTTTAAACAAGATATTTATGAATTAATAAAGTTGATTAAGAAATCTAATATTATTAAAGTAATTGAAGAGAAAAACTACATAGATAATCCTAAAGAGTCTGGTTACCGCAGTTATCACTTAATAGTATCTATACCCATTAATGAAGGAAAGAATTACGTTAAAGCTGAGATACAATTAAGAACCATTGCTATGGACTTATGGGCTAGTCTAGGTCATAAAGTATATTATAAGAAAGATAGTTGCCCTAAAGAAGTCTCAGATATGTTATTTGAGTTTAGTAATCAGATAAATGAAACGGATGAGAAGATAAACCAAGTCATAAAAGACTCTCTTATAATCGAAGAAGAAGTATAATACTTCTTCTTTTTATATACATATTAATTGTAAATACAAAGTGTAAATAGGCATAAAATGTTTTACAACTTGAAGTGTAAATGCTATATAATTTAATCATAGAGGAGGATTGATAAAATGAAACCTCAAAAGGAGCCAATACACATAAATGCTAAGAAAGATGATATAGCACCAGTTGTATTGATGCCTGGCGATCCATTAAGAGCAAAATATATAGCCGAGAAATTCTTATTTGACGCTAAACTAGTTACATCTGTAAGAAATATGCTAGGTTATACCGGATATTACAAAGGCAACAAAATAACTGTTATGGGCTCTGGTATGGGCTTACCGTCTATGGGGATTTATTCTTTTGAACTTTTCTATTATTACAACGTTCAAAAAATAATCCGTATAGGAACATGTGGGGTAATAAATCCAAAGGTTGAAATACCTGAAATAATAGTTGCGGATAAAGTATTTAGTGAATCTAACTTTGCGTTTTCTTATAATGGCTTTAAAGGTAATGTTCTTACTCCTAGTATGAATCTTACCAATAAGATTATAGAACGAGCTAAAATGAACGAGCAACATATTCATATTGGAACGATTATGACTACAGAAGTTTTTGGACCATACGTAGATGATGAGGCGTTAGTTAAACGTGTACCAGACTATTTAGATGTTCTGGGTGAGGAAATGGAAGCGTTTGCGCTAATCCATGTGGCTAATAGCTTTAAAAGGGAAGCTGCTGCAATAGTCACTGCAGTTGATTCAAAATTTAGTGATAAGATTCTACCTGTTAAAGATAGAGAAAAATCACTAGATGATATGATTAGATTAGGACTAGATTCTTTAATCTAATTACGGGGAAATGTGATACTGGTACCTAAGTGCCATAATAAAAAGAACTATCAAAGTTCTTTTTATTATGCTATTATAACTTTGGGTGATACAAATGTATGCAGAAGTATTAATAGAGTATAATTCTAAATCAGTAGATAAAACGTTTACCTATACCATACCCCAAAACTTATTTGGTAAGATTAAGAAAGGTATGAAAGTAAAAGTTCCTTTTGCAAATCGTATAATAAATGGCTTTGTTACTAATATTATCTCTAATAATACTTCTTCATATGAACTAAAAGAGATAGACTCTATAGTAGACGAATACTTAGTATTAAATGAAGAATTGTTAGAACTAGGTAAACATCTTCAAGAAAAAACACTATGTACTAAAATAAACGCTTATCAAACTATGCTACCATCTTCTCTTAAAGTAAAAGATAAAAAACAAAAAGATTATTCTAAGTATCTAGAATACGTAGAAATAGATAGTGATATTAATAGTATTAATAACTATAAACAATTACATAAGACAGCTAAAAAACAAATAGAAGTATTAAACTTATTAATAATGGAAAAACAATTAAAAAGTTCTATCCCCAGTAGTGTATTAAAAGTATTAAAAGAAGCTGGTTTAATAAAAATAACTAAAGAACAAATATATAGAATTAATAAATCAACTAAACAAGAAGAAAAAATAATTCTAAGCAAAGATCAAGAAAACGCACTTAATAGTATTGACCTCTCTAAACAGGATACCTATCTTATTCGTGGTGTAACAGGATCTGGTAAAACAGAGGTATATATGCAATTAATTAGTAAAGTTATAAAAAATGGTAAAACAGCTATACTGCTGGTACCAGAGATATCTTTAACTACCCAGATTATTAATAAGTTCTATGACCGATTTGGTAGTGATGTAGCTATCTTTCATAGTGCCTTGTCTGATGGAGAGAAATATGATGAATACTTAAAAATATATAGAAATGAAGTGCATATAGTAATAGGTACTAGAAGTGCCATATTTACTCCGTTAAATAACTTAGGAATAATAATTATTGATGAAGAACATAGCGATACCTATAAACAAGATTCTAATCCCCGTTATCACGCTATTGACATGGCTCTACATAGATCCCAATATCATGAAATACCCCTAGTACTAGGTAGTGCCACTCCTTCCTTAGAAACTATGGCAAGAGCTCTAAAGGGTGTATATAAGTATATAGAAATGCCTAATAGAATAGGTAATGCTATCTTGCCTAAAATAACTATAGTAGATATGTCTATCGAACTAAAAAGAAGAAACCTAATCCTAAGTAACATTCTTAAAGAAAAAATAAAGGATCGTTTAGAAAAAAAAGAACAAATAATACTACTGCTAAATAGAAGAGGGTATTCTACAATTATCACTTGTAAAAATTGTGGTTATACATATGAATGCCCTCATTGTGATATATCCTTAACTTATCATAAATCATCTAATAATCTTAGATGCCACTATTGTGGATATACCCTTATAAAAAGTGATACCTGTCCTAAATGTCATGAAAAAGCTTTGGACGATCGTGGTCTAGGCACGGAAAAACTAGAACAAGAAATAACTAAACTATTTCCTGATTCCAAAGTTATTAGAATGGATGCTGATACCACAAGAAATAAAGGGTCTCACGAAGACATTATAAATAGATTTAAAAACCATGAATTTGATATATTATTAGGGACACAAATGATAAGCAAAGGATTAGACTTTCCGTTAGTAACTTTAGTAGGCATTATTAATGCTGATACCACTTTAAATATGCCTGATTTTCGTAGTGCGGAAAGAACCTTCTCTCTATTAAGTCAAGTATCAGGAAGAGCTGGTAGGGGAGATTTACAAGGAGAAGTTATTCTTCAAACATTTAATCCAGACAACTATACTTTAAATTGTGTAAAGAATAATGATTATAAGAAATTCTATAATTATGAAATGATAAATCGGCATAAGAACTAGCATCAGAAGAAATCCTTAAAGTAAAAAGATATCTAAGTAGTAAACTATCTAAAGGCGTAATTATATTAGGTCCCTCTCCAGCTGCTGTTTTTAAAATTAACAATATCTATAGGTTTCAAATAATAATTAAATATAAAAAAGAGCCTAATTTGATGACTACTCTTAAAGAACTAGATGAAATATATATGAACAATACAAAGGTTAACATAGAAATAGATAATAACCCTATACAAGTGTAACTGGAAATGCTAAAATGATAATAGGTGATTAAGATATGGATATGAAGATACAAGAACCTTTTGCAAAGAATACCATTAATGAAAGGCTAGAAAGCCTAAAAGGTGAGGTTGAAAAAATAAGAACAGAAATAGCAAGTAATCTAGCATTCTACCGCGATCTAGTAGACGATACAAGGGAAATTATGAGGGATGACCATCTAGTTGGGCTATTTAGACAATACTTTAGAGCCTGTTGTAATGTTCACACTGAACTAATTTATCTAGACCAAATACATCCAGAAGGAGATAAGTATTTAGAAAACAACAGGAGAATGATGAAAAAACATGATAAGGCCGCTAAAGTATTAGCAGGACTGGATGTTCGCTTGACTAGTAGTAAAAAAGAACAGGAAATAAATACGGCTATTGGCATACTTCAAGCCATTTCCGATTTAGACAATACGCCCCGAAATGCTATCCAAAATTGGCGCATTCCTCTTTATTTAACTAAACTTAAAGGAGAGGCTAAAAGAGTTAAAAGACTTTGTAGTGTAAACTCAATTAATAAAACGATTTCTGAATTTCAGAAAATGTGCACCTCAAAACCGTCTTTGTTTTATAATGATAGGAATCTAACACACAATTTTGAAAAAACGATTGAAAAGATGCAGAATTATTGCCGAAATATATATGAAGTAGAAACTAAGCCAGATGAAACAAAAGTTAAACAGTTTAGTATAAACGATATAGTAGGAACTAAAGGTAAAAAGTCTAATAAACAGGGCAAACGCGGTTTAGATGAACGTCTGCAAGAGAATGAAGATATAGATAGAATATTGGAAACGATGATTGAGGGTTTAAATGAGGTTTTACGAATATTATCACAATATGATGAATACTATAAAGTTACACCTGACATTGCGAATATAATAAATATTATAAGAGTATATAGACAATCTAGAATTATAATGGTTGATCCAGAATTTGAAGAGGAAATAAAAAAAGAAAAGGCATATCAGGAAAAACAAGAAAATATTGAAAAACTTGCTGATTTGATGTTCGAAGAATATCTAGCCATAAGTAATGAACAAAATAACAAAAGAGCAGAGCTGGTTAACCAACAAAGGGAGTTAATCCAATCAAAAAGAATAGATTCCAAAGGCGTAAAAAGAGCAGAGATGTTGGCTAAAAGAAAATTCGCAGATTATAAGAAATATAGAGATGTTAAAGAAGTTCGTGTTTTCCCTAATCAAAAAATTGATATAGCCAATGTCAATTTGGACGAATTAGAAACTTACCTAAAGAGTTTTGGCCCTGCTATTAGTGATAAAATAACAAGTATGGATAACGAACTATCGGTACAAATGTTATTGAATGGAAAATTTAGTAAGCAGGGGGCATACGAAGAAGAACGTCGCAAAAAATTAATTTCTTTATACCACGAGTTACAACAACTAGATGCTCGCAATAGAGCGGCAGCAGAAGCTAAAATTGCTGGTAATAATCGTAAAGATATGGATAAGTTCGATGTTTCTGAAAATCAACCTATAAAAATTGATTTACCATCTCCTAAAGATGTTGCGCAAGAATATGGCTTTCCATCAATTAGTGTTGAGGGATTGAATGATGATCAAAAAGCCCGTGTTATTAGTTTCTTGAATCAAACGGAAAGAATGGCCGTATTAGAAGGCTTAAATAATAGAATATGGTACTATATAAATCAAAGAAAAGTTACTTCTCGTAAAGAAAGAGAGGCCATGAGAGGAATGTTACTTAACCAATATAAAATTCCTGCTTTAGTAGAAGCCGCAATTGCAAAGCAAAGAGCCTTTGAAGACTTATATGACCTCCCTGAAGAACAATTTAAGAGAACATTATAATCGTTTACCATGGTAAACGATTTTTGTCTTTTAAAAATAAAAAATACTAGGCGTAAAATAAAATTATTAATTTCATTTTCATTGACAAACAAAATAATGAATAGTATACTTAAGATACTTAATAGTGTTGAGTGGCATAATATTTTAAATCTCGTATTTATTATATTAGTAGAGCTATTATTTAATTAAAACTCAAATTAATTATTTAATAAGTTCTATTCAACATTGTATTGTTTATTCAATATAGTGTTGCTATGTCACTATAGTTAATTATATTTGTTAACTATATTAAATCTGTATCTTATCAAACTATTAAGTATATACGTGTTAAGTAGCATTTGGTGAGAAGCTATATAACAACTGTCACTGTTTTATAGTAAATTACGCTACGGAATTAGATGTATTATAGACAGATAATATATCTTTTTTTTGCAAAAAATATCAAGTTTACAATTTTTTTAAAAAAGTAGATTGACCATAATTTAAATATATAGTATACTTAAGATGCTTAATAGTAAAGGGAGTTTTATTGATGTTAATGAAAACCTTTTGTGATGGTGTATACTATTGCGAATAACCTTTATTCTCATTATAAAGCTTCTAAAAAGGAAATGGTAATCCGGTTTGTGAGTGGTGCCGTTCATTTTCTAGAGGCATCTTGAAAATGCAAATGGTCCTCATGGGTGACCCTCAGTACTTTA
Source organism: uncultured Mycoplasmatota bacterium (assembly GCA_947303405.1). Taxonomy (GTDB): domain Bacteria; phylum Bacillota_I; class Bacilli_A; order RF39; family UBA660; genus Coprovivens. The sequence goes on along the minus strand of CAMYYH010000018.1, from coordinate 6,089 downwards.
TAGCTAATGACTAAATTAGTGAGTTTTGTATCTTGTCAAACTATTAAGTATACCGGTATGTGGCAATTCTTTTTTGGCAAGAACCGCTTGGTATATATGTCAGTATACCAAAGGTATGACAACCGCCACAAAAAAGATATGTTGCGAACAACATATTTTTTTTTGCCCTAAAATAGAGTATAATTGTATTAACAGGAGAGGGTGGTATGATGAATAAAATAGTAACGCTTTTACCAGCAGATACATATAATGTTATTTGTCGTACTATCATAAGTGAAGAAGATAAGAAAAATCTTATTTCTTTATACGAACCAATCATAGGTCCAATAGCCTTAGCCTTATACTTCACTTTGGAGCATGATCTTAAATTGTCAGATGTTATATCTGCAGAGTATACTCATCATCATTTAATGACTATAATGCGTATCTCCTTAGAAACTATCAAAATAGCTCGCGAAACTCTTGAAGCAGTAGGTTTAATTAAATCCTATTTTCAAGAAGGAGATACTAACTCTTATGTCTATGAACTATATTCCCCTTTGTCTGCTAAGGAATTCTTTTATTCCCCAATATTTAATATAACTTTATATAACAATATTGGTAAAAGTGAATATGACTTATTAAAATATGAATATCAGATTCCTAAGATAGATTTAAAAGAATATGAAAATATTTCCAAACCATTAAATCTAATTTTTAAGTCATCTAACAATTTGGAATCGTTTGAGATATCAGAAAGAAGTACTTTAGATTTAAATCTAGAAACTATTATTGACTTTGACTTAGTTATATCTTCTTTACCAAAGGGGTTAATAAATGGTAAAAATTTAACAAAGAAAACTAAAGAACTCATTGAACAATTGGCGTTTATCTATAACTTAGACACTTTAAAAATGGTAGAAATACTAAGAATGAGTATTACTGAAAAAGGAAACTTCGATAGGGAAGAGATAAGAAAAGCCGCTCGTAAATATTATCAATACAATAATAATGGTAAACTACCAACTCTAGTTTATAGAACCCAACCAGAGTACTTAAAAAGCCCTGAAGGGGACAAATCTACGCGAGCTAAGATTATCTATATGTTTGAAAATACTACGCCATATGACTTCTTAAAGATGAAAAATAAAGGTGTTGAACCATCGAATAGAGATTTAAAAATAATTGAAGGATTAATGATAGATTTAGAACTACCTCCATCCGTAGTTAATGTTTTAATAGATTATGTACTAAGAAAGAATAATAATAAACTAAATAAAGAATATATGGATACAATTGGTATCCAATGGCGACGTAGTAATATTAAAACTGCAGAAGAAGCTATGGAAATAGCTAAAAAAGAAAATAATAAGATAACAAAAAGAATAGAAAAGAATACTAATATCAAGCCTAAAGGAGAAAACCCAGCTTGGTTTAATGTAGATACTAAAAAAGAAGAAATGAGTGCCGAAGAAATCCAAGAACTAGAAGAATTATTAAAAGAATATAGGTGATCTAACAATGATGAATAGAGTAAATGAAGAAAGTTTGATTAACAATTATAATGAAGCCTTAAAGAATAATACTTCTTTTCGCCGGCTAATAAAAACTATTGATGCTAAACCCGAAATAGCTATGAAATATACTTCATCATTAGAGGATACAGTAAAAGAACTAGATAACTGTAAAAATTGTCCTGGTTTAATATATTGTCAAAATAGATTAGAAGGACATGTATATTATCCGGCTGTTAATAAAGAACAAATAGTATTCTCTTATATACCTTGTACTTACACCAAAGAACAAAAGAAAATGGAAGAAGAAAAAACTACTCGAGATAAAGATATCTTTAATGCTAATTTTAAAGAAATAGATATTACTGATAAAAAAAGAGTTAAAGTAATCAAATGGTTAAAAAGCTTTTGCGATAAATACAACAAAAGTGGTTCCTTTAAAGGACTTTATCTTCATGGTAACTTTGGTTGTGGTAAAACATATTTAATTTCAGCCTTATTTAATGAATTATCTAAAAAAAGAATCAGTACAGAAATAGTATATTATCCTGAATTATTAAGAGATATTAAAAGTGATTTCGATACTTATGGAGATCGCATAGAGTACTTAGAAAATGTTGATTTATTATTAATAGATGACATAGGTGCAGAAAAAGTAACTGAGTGGAGTCGTGATGAAATACTTGGTACTATTCTTCAAAAAAGAATGAATAACTATAAGACCACTTTCTTTACTTCTAATCTAAATATGGAAGAATTAGAAAGGCATCTAAGAATTAATAATTATAGTGATGATGAAATAAAAGCAAGACGAATTATTGAAAGAATTAAACAGTTAACAGAAGATATGGAACTAATAAGCGAAAATAGAAGAAAATAGTAACAAAAATGTCATATTTTTGTTATAATTGCTAAGAGGTAATAAAAATGAAAGATTTAAGAATAATATTTATGGGTACTCCCGACTTTGCAGTTCCCGTATTAAAAGAATTAGTTGAGAATACTAATGTTATCTTAGTTGTTTCTCAACCTGATAAAGAATCTGGTAGGAAACACGAATTAAAACCAACCCCAGTAAAAGAATATGCTAACTCAGTTGGTATTCCTGTTTTTCAACCGGAAAAAATAAAGACTGAATATGAGCGAATAATCGCTGCTAAACCGGATATCATAATAACTTGTGCTTATGGCCAAATCATCCCTGAAGCCATTCTAAACGCTCCAGAACTAGGTTGTATAAATGTACACGCATCACTGCTGCCTAAACTACGTGGTGGAGCTCCAATTCATCATGCAATTATTGATGGTTATGATAAAACGGGTATAACTATAATGTACATGGATAAAACCATGGATACAGGCGATATAATAATGCAAAGAGAATGTGCTATTGAAGAAGATGATAATGTTGAAACTCTTCATGATAAACTAAGTAAAATCGGAGCTAAACTAATAATAGAGGCTCTTACCAATATTCTTGTTGGTTCTGCTACAAGAACCAAACAAGATGATAATGAAGCTACATATGCTTGGAACATTAAAAGGGAAGAAGAACATCTAAACTTCAACAAAACTGCTAAAGAAGTCTATAATCATATTCGCGGTTTATATCCATATCCTAAAGCTTATTGCGTAATAAATGGCGAAGAAACCAAAATATTAGAGGCTTATATAAGCGAAGAAGATAGTAACTTCTCTTCATCAACAATTTGTACAATAACCAAAGACGCGATAGGCGTGTCTACTAAAGATAAACTAATATATATAACTAAAATAAAACCTTTTGGTAAAAAAGAAATGTTAGTTAGAGATTATTTAAATGGTATAGATAAAAATAAACTTCTTCACCAAATAGTCGAGTGAGCAAGAAGTTTTTAATAACATATGCTTTAATAATAGTTTTTCTTTTAATTATTATTTTATTTGTCGCTGATGATAAATATTTTGTTTCCAAAAATACTTCTAATGAAACAAGTATTAATAAGACAAAAACTGTTCCTTACGAAGAACAATTAAAGAAACTATTAAATAATAAATATGAATACCATTATGATCTAAATCATAATGGTATTACTTATAAATGCCAAGGAAAAAAGGATAAAGAAGAAGATAGTGGCACATGTAGTGAACCTGAATTAATAACCTATACCCAAGAAAATTTTCAAGAAAAGCTAAAAGAATTGAACGTAGAATACTTAGATGTAAACCATATATATTCTATGATAAAAGATTTAGAACCCAAGATGACTAATGTTAATGTCAAAAGGTATTACACTTATAATGTAAATATAATGAATTTAAAGGGAGAAATAATAATTTATTCAGATTTAAAGAATATTACCCAAATAACAATTGTTAATGGCTATTTAACATACGTACTATATTTCGATAGTGTATATTAACCTTTACAAATTACAAAATAATATATTTACTAATGACATTTTCTGAGGTATTATCAAATTGTCATTAATTTTAAAAGGTAGTGAGCAAGATGAGCAAAATGGTAGAAAACAATTATGTATTTGTAGGTATTAGACTTAAAAAAAAGCAACAACAAATAGTTTCTCTATTAAAAAGTTGCAAAGAAATAAGAGACACTGCCTACCCATTAGAGAATTCTACCGTTACTGAACTAGTAATAACCCAACTAAATGCTAGCAAACAAAAAGATTATATATATATTACAGGAACATTATTATTAGAAGATGGTTCAATGAGTGAAGAAAGAACCTTTGTAGCTTATTTAACCGAAAAAAACAAAGAATTTCATATACTATTAGATATAAATCGCAATATAGATGCGCCTAAGAAAATGATAAGAACTACTGATATTATAAAAGAAGAAGAAAATAATATTGTTTATCACACTACTTATTGTAGTTTTTGCTACTCTGAAGACAAAGTGTTTCTTCAAGCATTCCCTAAACAATATATAGAAAAACAAACAGTTAAAACAGAACAATTAAGTGCTTTATAAGCACCTTTTTAATTTGAAAAATCTAAGAAAAACATCTATTATAAATATTAGCTATGATTATCTATATTATATCTATTAATTGCTAAGATACTAAATATTTAGAAAGAGGAATAAAAATGCTAACAATAACTAAAAATATTAAAGAAGCTAAACTTATTACCCATGCCGGTAAATTTCATCCGGACGATGTTTTCTCTACAGTATTACTATCTAGAATATTTCCAAATTGTACACTTATTAGAGTAAATAAAGTAGAAGAAACAGAAGAAGAACAAATAGTTTATGATATTGGCTACGGTGAATTTGATCATCATGGCTTAGATGCTAAATGGCGTAATGAAAAAATAAAGTATTCTTCCTTCGGACTATTATGGTCTTATTATGGAAAAGACTATCTAAAAGGAATAACAGATAACTATGAAGATGTATGGAATCGTATAGATACTAAACTGGTTTGTCAAATAGATGGTATTGATAACGGTAACTTCCCTGAAATAAAAGCGGATTATGAACTATTAGATCTCGATAAAATAATTGACTTATTTAATGGCAATTGGGACGAAGAATCCGATAATGATGATAACTTCTTAGAAGCTTATAAAACGGCCGATATAATATTTACTAATCTTCTAAAAAGGGAAATTTCGGATAGTAAGGCTTGCCAAAAAGTCCAAGAGATTATAAAAAATACCACTGGAGATATCTTATATCTAGATGAATATATACCGTACTATGATGCTTTATTTACTAATGATAATAATAAAAGAATTAAAGCTGTTATTTTCCCGGCTAAAAGAGGAGGATATAATATTAAACCCATCACTGTTTCAAAAGATTCCTTTGCACTACAGTATATATTTCCTAAAGAATGGTGGGGCTTACATGATGAAGAATTAGCTAAGGCATCTAATATTAAAACCGCTACCTTTATCCATGTTAATGGCTTCATAGCTACTACTATGACTTTAGAAGATGCTTACTTACTAGCCTCTAAACTAAAACGAGTATAGATATTATTATTTCTATACTTTTTCTTTTCTCTTATAGTATAATAATAATTAGAATATGAGGAGTTGATAAAGATGGATTATAAAGATTTAGCTACACAATTAGAAACTAACAACAAAATAGCCCAAGAATTAATAATCAATTCAATTCATGCTGAAGACTATCCATCTATCAAAGAATTCTATTATTACTTAAAAAACAATTCTAAAAAAGCCATAGTTAATAATTATTTAAATATCCTAGTTACTAATATACCTAATATTTACGATAATAATATGAAACTAAATAATAATCTATCATTTTTAAAAGAAGAGCAACCTCTAATAATTCGTTTCTTACTTAATAACAAGTATCCTTTTACTGAGGAACAAATTACTAAGATGTCTAACCTTTTAATTGTTGAACTACCTATAGAAAAGGCTGTTAATCCCATCAGTACTCGTATAGCTAAAAAACAGTTTTCTATATCTTTATTAAATATATCTAAGCTTAAAAAAATATTATCATATTCATATGATAATAATATTAATGTCCCAGAAGTACTGGTAGATGATTATGACTTTGTTATCTATTATAACAATAATAATATAGATACTTCTAAGTTATTAGAA
>CAMYYH010000017.1 GCA_947303405.1 uncultured Mycoplasmatota bacterium | reverse complement strand
CCTGCGAGATTCAAACCTCGTGCCGGTTCAAGTCCGGCCTTGGGCACCACTTAAAAAATAAAACGACTATTCAGTCGTTTTTTTCATTTCCTCTTCCACCTCTTTTATCCAAATAGGTAGTTTATCCTTTAAACTAGTAAACAATCTATCACTATTTTCCGGCAAGCTAGTACATATACGATATTCAATATTCTTTATGGATAATTTAAGCTTCTTAGTCTTGTTATCAACATCTATTACCTCAGCATTAATCTTTTCTCCAAGTGTAACATAATCATAAATACTTCTAACAAAATTGTCAGATATCTCCGAAATATGAACTAATCCACTATAGCCATTATCCGTTTTAACAAAGAAACCATACTCTTCAATACCGCTTACTATACATTTAATAATATCATTTTTGTTAATCATAGTAATCCTCTTTCCTTCTAGATTATACCATTAATGTTTATTTACTTAAAGAATATTCTGTTTTATAATAGTTGTGGTGATTTTAATGACAAAAAAAGACGAAATAATTACTAAGATTAAAAAAGCTATTGACGAATTAAGACCATATATAAATATGGATGGTGGCGACATAACCTTCATCAAATATGAAGATAAGATTGTTTATGTCAAACTATTAGGAGCCTGTCAGGCCTGCAGTTTTACAGACGAAACACTAAATAATGGCTTGTACGAATCTCTAAAAAAAGAGATACCCGAAATAGAAGGGGTTATAAACGTAAAGCTTTAAAAAAGAATTTCCTCGGAAATTCTTTTATTATGCCGCAACATTATTAGTATCACCTTCTGGTTTTGGTTGAACAATTGATACAGGTATTTGATCATCAACCGAAACAGCAGAAGTTTCCTCAGAAGTAGCTATCGGTATTGATACTGCAGCATCATTTTGAGAAACAGGATCTACTACTGGAGCTTCAACCGAACTACCTGCGTCGCTCTGTGACGTTTCAGGTACCGGACTCTCAGCTGGTACTGATATATCAGCAACTGGTGGCATCTCATCAGATGGTGCAGCTTTTGGTATAGTTACAGAACTATCAACAGGGCCTCCATTAACAGGCGCTGGAGCCTCTTCAGCATTTACAACATCAGAAGCAGCAGGTGTACTCTCAACAGCAGGAACAGCTGTAGGAATAATCGGAGCACTAGATGTTTCATTAACGCTTGGTGTAGTAGGTATCTCAGGAACAACCGAAGCTGTAGAAACAACTGGTTGTGGAGCTGAAGTACTATTAGCAAATTTAGCCGGATCATAAGTTCCATTCATCATTGCTACAGTCTTATCATTAATAGCTTGCTCTCTTTGTGCAACAATAACCTCTCTCTTTTTCAATTCATCTTCTTTTAATCTTAACTCTTTATAAACTCTTTCAGTCATAACCATTATTAGATTTTTAACACCCTCAACAAATAATTCCTGAGATCCAGCAACTATTTCATCAAGAGAAGCATTCTTTCCAAAACTTGATGTTACTCCAAAATCTAATTTTATTCCCAAAGAGTTTAACGCTTTTGATTGTTTTTCTATTGTACTATTTACAGTATCTTCAACTGTCCTTATTAAAGGCTCTTTTATTTTTTCTTCTATTACCTTATTCATCGTTGCTTCAACTTGTTGTTCGATTGGTTCTTGCATAATAGCAATACTAGATTCCATAGCCTTAGGAATACTACTCTCTATTACTCCTGGTATCAACTCTTCTACCTTAGGAGCAAGAGTTGCTTCAATCTTCTCCCCAACCATATCATTTATTGCTTTAGCTATCTCATCAGTATCAACAGTAACATTTTGGACAATTGGTTGTTGAACAACTTGTGAATTCATTGAAACATCAGGAACTGGATTTACATCACCAACAGACTCTTCTGAAGCAATAGGCGCTTCTGCCTCCATAGGTGTAGTATTATCAACAGTATTTATATTTTCTTCAGTAGATGGAATATCAACAACTGGAGGAATATCGGAGCTTGGTACTGGCACTTCCTCCATTCCAACATTTGCTGGATCGGTAATATTATTTATTTCAATAGGCGGAGCTTCTCCAGGAATAGGAACATCCACCATATTATTTTCAATGTTAACTGACTCTTCAGCTGGTATAGGACCCTCTACCACATTATTTTCAATATTAACTGATTCTTCGGTTGGTATAGAAACATCTGGCGAAGACATAGACATCTCACCAATTGGTTGCACTACGCCGCTTTCTTGTCCATCATCACCCACAGTTTCAGCGGAAATTTGTGCATTTTCCTCAACCTCTTGAACAGGAGTAACTCCACCAGATGCATCTCCATCAGTGGTTTCATCATCATCTTCCACAGGCGGAATAGGACTATTTGGTACCGGAATATCATTGGCAGCCAATTCTGGTGCAACCTCATTATTATTTATACTATCAACGATTGGTATAACCGGCTCCGCAGTTCCACCTTCACCTGATTCATCTTCCGAATCATCAACAGTAACAGGAACTTCTGCAATACCCGGAGCAATTTCTCTATCAGCATCAGCAGTAACAGGGGCTGTCGGAAATATAGAATCACTAGCAATTGCATTAGAATCAACTCCAACAGATGTATCATCGTTAATAGCAACTTCTTTATTACCACTAATATAACTTTCTAACAGCGTCTTAGCTGCCCCAGCCGAAACAGAGATATCTCTTTTATACTGATCGACCGCATTTATCTCAGTAAACGCTGGTAAATATTTAAAAGAACTAGAACTACCAGAAATGATAGATCTCATAATTGTTTTAATAGTTCCCCACTCATCTTCAGTTTGGATTTTAATTATCTTATCATTTCTAATTTCGCTCACATGCAAAACAGTGAGTCCGTTGGGATCCACCGCATTTTCCGTTGTAATTATATATTGTTTATTACTTTCAGGAACCATGAAAATAGACATGATATTAGAAGTAATTGATTCACCTGATTCTTTTACTATGGTTATCTTTTCTGGCATAGTAATCCCTCTCTATTCTAAATAAAATTATATCAAATAAAAAAATGGTTTTCAATCTATTTTTTTGATTTCAAACCACTTACAACCATAAGCGCATTTCTCTTCTATATACTTTTTAACATTAGTAATTGTATTATGCTCTTTAGCCTTTTTATTCCCTTTTTCATAAAATCCTTTTAATCTAACTTTACCATAAGCCCAATCGCCTACAATAAAATCAAAATCATCATAATAATCCGTTATCTTTTCCTTCAATAACTCTATATCAATTGCTTCATTGACGTCCTCAATAACTTCATAATTTTTTCCATTAATTGTCACTTTTTTCATAGTATCCCCCCTATGCAACAATTCTTATATTAGGTCTCTTCTTGGCTTGAGATATTGCTATTCTTAACTTATTCTCCTTTTGATAATCCCTCGAATCAACTCCATAATAATCATATATTTGTTTATTAATATTGTCAATCTGATGCTGAGTAAATTTTTCAAATAGAGATTGTTTAATACCAAAGAAATCATATATATCTTGAGGTAACAATCTTCTTTTAATAGGTACTATTTTAATCTTATTAGAAATCATAAACATATTCTTTCTAAAATACTCATCTACCTCGTATGGATAATTAGTAGATAATATAGCGAAAGTACGACGATAAAAATCAAGGCTATTAGCTGTAAATAATAAGTCATAAAACTCTTTAGCTTTTTTAGAATCCATTGGACTCCTCTTGTTCTTAGCAAACATCATATCAATCATTAATTTTTGCACAGTATTAAAATAAGGGTTCTTTCTCTTAATATGTAATCTCTTTTGTCTCATATCAAATTCATAATATTTTTCAAAATTTTGTTTAAATCTTTCCAACTTTACTGGTGGTAATCCAAACTTTAACAAGTTAGTATCAAAGCCACCCATACCTTTTTCATTCTTAGTATGATAGCAATTAGTAATGTCCAATTCTCCATACAGTAAAACTATCATTCTCATTATTGTTACTAAAAAAGAATTAAACTCCTTAGAAAAAGGTTTATCCTTATAATTATAATACATTATTATTGAATCATTTATCGCATTATTAATAAATATATATCTTTCATTACTCTTAGGCATAGCCTAACACCCTCTATTCTTATCTAGAAAAATCCTAAATTAAATATCTTATTAGCCATTACTATGCATCCGGCTATAAATACTAATACTATGATACCAATTAATACTTTAATCAACACCTTAGTAAATCTCATATCTTCCTTTAAATCATTGAAGTCATCAAAATCACTTTGCGTAAACGTTAAAGTACTAGTAGTAGTTTTAGTCGAACCCAATTCTTGTTCATTAGTATCTCCCATTATCTTAGTTTCTTTTTCCTCTTTATCTTCCTTTTCTTCTACTTCTTCTGGAGCTTCATCTTCATCATCTTCATCATCTTCATCTTCTTTATTAGTATTTAAGACATACTCTTTTGTATCTTCCAAAGTTCCTAGTACTTTAGTCGCATCATCGTCCCCCCTTAAATCACTTAGTAAATCTAAAGGATCTAACTCAGCAACCGTTTCTTCATTTACTAATTCCTTAGCAGTAATAGTATCAATTAAATCTTTTAACTTTTGTTCTTCTTTAGCTCTATGAGCTTTCATCTCATCTAATTCATCAGAACCAGGTAATATATCATCATCAACACTTTCTTCTTTTAATACACTATCTAATTCTTTTAATATATCAACTTGAGTATTTCTTAATTTCTTTAAACGATCTTTTTCATAGTTCTTTTCTCTTTCTTTACGGGATGCATCTAGGATAGAATTAATATCATATTCCCTAGTCTCATCCAAAGATATCTTACCTATTTCAGTTTCCGAATCACCAATTGATTTATCCTTAGGAGCTTCTCTATATTGGCGATCTAACATTTCTCTTATTTGATCAATATTAACACTATTATTAACATTATTATTTAATACTTTAGCATTACTATTTTCGTCGAAAGTTTCTAATTCTTTATTACTTACTTCCTTATATAATTCCTGGTTTTTACTAGTTCTAGAAGGCAACTCTAAAGCGCTATCCAAATCAGAATCAGCATTATAGTATTTGTCCATTCTTGATCGCATATAAAAACACTCCTATCTTATGTAATAATATCATAATTATTGTTATTTTTAAATATCTTATTATTTCCATTTTACAAAAGAAAATAGCACTAAAGTGCTATTTAGAGAACAAGATTAACTTAGTTCCATTTCTTATATCAGTATTATATAGAATATCACTAGGTTGATATAGCTTTAATGTAACAGCGTTATATAATTTATTAGCTCTAGACAATTCATAATCGCCATAAGTTAATTCATTAATAGCTTTATTTAATAACAATACTATAGTTCCTATTCTCTTATTAATAGGCAATAAAACATTATATCTCTCTTCTATTTCTGGAAGAATTAGTTCTACATTTACTTTTTCATTCATAATATCACCCTAATTAAACTTAACATTTTGTGTATTACCATTACTGACTATAGTAATAGTATTATTTAAAGTTGAATCCATATATACCTTATTTAATTCAAATATACCCTGCCCATCAAAGTCTTTTCCTAACCATATACCATTCTTTCTTTTAAAGAAACGATCTATTTCACTTTGATCAAATTCAGACAATTCATACTCTGTATCATATATAACATATTTAAAGTTAGGTAATTCTTTACTATTAACAATTAAATCCTCCAAAGATACACTAACTTCTTCAGTCTGTTCATTAATATATCTAACTATTCCATTATATCCAATAACAATTATTACAAAAGTCTCATTCTTAGGCATAGTTTTATATTTTTCAACATTATTATTAATAACCCCAAAAACTTTATCAAATCCTGCATCAAAATATTTAACACCCTCTGGTACATCAATATTAACATCTTCCAATCCGTTAATCATAATAACCTTAGTATTATTAATATTAATCAATATCTCAGCCAAACGATAAAAGAATTTTTTAACAATAACATGACTATTAGAAGACATCACTGTTACTAAATCACTAAAATTATAATAACTCATCTGAGCGGTTTGTGTATTAATACCAAGAGGTACTTTACTAATATCAGTAATATTTTCTTTAATAGTAGAGAAATCTATTTCTTCTGGAACAATAGGTACCTTAGGAGCTTTTTTTAATAAGTACAAACTCAATTGATTCAATACATAAGCCATATTCTTATCTTGAATAGTTCTTTCAAATATTTGTGCTACCTGGAACTCATATGGTTTATCATCAATAGATATCAACCCACGTCCAGGATTCCTTTTAGGAATAGGCGGATGGTCAAAACAATAAGCATAATCACTCTGATCAACCATATTAAGCATGACTCTCTTAGGGAAATTACTATCTAAATTATACCCTAGTGAAGAAGCACTTGTAGAAGATACCACTATAACTATACCTACTTTATTACAATTTCTAGTTAAGCTAGGCAAATCATTTTCATATATATCATTAAATGTTTCTTTAAATACTTCTATATCATTTATAATAACCAAAATAGTCGGAAAAGGTGCACTACCACTTTCAACATCCTTAATAAATTCTCCTCCATTATCAGAATAATAAGAGAATCTTCGGTCTTTTTCTTCTTTTAACATATAGAACAAAAACTTAATCTTTTCTGAGTCATCGGAAGTTAAAACATCTCCTACTTGCGGTGCTTTTTTAAATAGTTTTAACTTTTCAGAACCCAAATCAACTATATACACATTCAACTCTTCCGAGTTATGATTAATAATATTAGAATATATTATTGTTGATAATAACGTTGATTTACCACTACCAGAAGTACCTATAATAAAAATATTGCCACATGTTGATAACGGCAAAGTTACCAACCCTTGATTTTGATGAGAAGGATCATCATACTCACCAATTAAAGCCTCTATAAAATATGGTTTAGTACTAAATTCATATTTCTTATTCAAATCATTATAATAAATATCTTCAGGTATACTATCCAACCATAACATAGGTGGCTTAATATTCTCCTTCTCTGCTATATTATATATAAACTTTACTATATTACCTAGTTGTTCACCATATTCTTCTTTTTCTTCTTTTTTGACTTCTTCATTTATTTCTTTTATTACTTCCCCAGTATTTGATAAGAACCTAATCCCATCATCTACTTTTTTGACAATCTGCTCTGAAGGAACATACTTAGCTCCAGTCCATCCTGACTGACCCATTTCAAATATTTCATCGTTTCCAACTTGTAAATAGAATCTACCAGCATCTTTAATATACGCTGCTTCATCTCTTTTAATCATTTCTTTACTATCATCAATAGTCTGAACTCTTAAACATATACGAAAGCGTGAATTAGACCATATTTGGTCATCGACAACCCCAGATGGTTTTTGAGTAGCCAATATTAAGTGAATACCCAATGAACGTCCTATACGAGCAGTAGAAATAAGTTCATCCATAAAATCCGGTTGTTGTGCTTTTAACTCAGCAAACTCATCGGAGATTATAAACAAATGCGATAATGGTTTATCTACTTTTTTCTCTCTATATAGTCTTTGATATTTATAAATGTCAATAGTGCTCTCATCTAGTTTCTCCTTAGTTTTATTAAATAATAATTGTCTTCTTTTTAATTCACTATTAATCGATACTAAAGTTCTACTCATCTCATTTTCATCTAAATTAGTAATCGTTCCAACTACATGAGGTAATTTAAGACCAGTTTCCCTATTTTCAAAAGCCCCAGCTAATCCTCCACCTTTATAGTCAATTAATACAAACTGTACTTCATCAGGATGATAATTAATTGCCATACTCAATATAAATGTAATAATAAATTCCGACTTACCACTACCAGTAGATCCAGCTATCAAACCATGGGGACCATGATATTTCTCATGTAAATCTAACTCTAGTACCCTGTCATTCTCTTTAACTCCAACTACCGTTTTTAAACTAGTAGTTGGATTATTCTCCTTCCACCTACTTAAGATATTTAATTGTTCTATCTTACCAACATTAAACATTTCTAAAAAACCTAAAGAACTAGGTATAGCTAAAGATGAACCCTTTATATTTACTGGTATATTAGCTAGTATACTAGATAACTCCTCTATGTTAATATCTTTTACTATAGAGGGAACAAACTTTATTTGTTCACTAACCAATACATCTCTATCTATAACCATTCCCCCAGCGTTATTAATTTCCACCATCTTATTAAATCTACTAGGTAAATTATTAATACTATTAGAAAAAATCAACCCATAAAATCCCACATCATTTTCTTGAATACTTATCTTTTCTAACAATTGTAAATTCTTTAAAAGTGAATAATCATCACTGACAATCAAATATCTTTCGGTATTATTTTTATTTTTCTCAAAATCAGCAGTTATTCTATTATTATATTCGCTTTCTAAATACGTAGTTATCTCCAACAATTCTTCTTCATTAGTAGCAAAAAATCTCCTACTATAATCATTAGCCCAGTTATGAGACATACACTTCATAAATTCCCAAGAAATTTCTTTTTCTTCATTAGTTACTACTACAATTTTCAAATCCTTACCAGAATGATGATATATTAATTGCAAAATAATATTTTTTATATAACCTCTTTCTTTATCCTGTTCAATCACTATTGGCAATATTACATTATCTACAATAGAAATAGCGATAGGTACATTACTAAGTTCTAGCTTAGTATTATGTATATTTTGTAAATACTCCTGCAAATTATCACTATTTAATTCGAACTTTTCTCCTGAAGCATCAATTTTTATTTTTGCTGGCATATTCCCTATTCCAACAACTATATTTAAAAAGTCATTATCAAATACCTCTCTATCCCAAATACTACTACTATGTTCTATAATATTACTGATAATTTTCTCAATAGAAATATTATTATACTTAATAACTTCTTCTTGTTTCTTTATTGTTTCTGCAATCCCATTTGCTTTATTGGTTAAGTATTCCGTATACTTATCTTGTCTTAACTTTTCTCTCTTTGCTTCTTGATTCTTTTCCCATTTTTCCATTAATGTAGGTAATAACAAACTACCTACAAACATTAAACCAAAAACAACTAATTCTACGATAAAATAAACAATAGTTTCTCTATCATTTTTAAAAGACACAATCGTATTAACCAAAGTAGATCCTGACATAACAAACAAAACTATAGATGATGCCATAGTTAAAGCTACTGGAGGCCTTTGAACATTTTCTTTACTAGGTGGATCATCTATTCTAATGATCACTTCCTCAAGTTCAACTTTTAACCTTGGTGAATGAGCAAATAAATTGCTTTCGTTAAACAATTTAACGTTCTTTTCTGCCTCACTTAGCCCCGGCAAATCAGGAATTTCATCTTGTTGTAAATTTATCTGTTGTACTCCCTCTATTTTAAAGCCCTCTATCGGACTACTAACCAAAATAATATCCTTCATATAAATAATGTGTACAGAGCCAATAAATATATTATCCCCTATATTTATCCTAGACTTACTTACTGCTGTAGAATTAATATAAACATTATTATTACCAGTTTTATATATAAAAGCTATACCATTTTGTTTTTCAATTATAGCTGCTTGCTCATGTAAAGCAGCACAAAAAAGCAAGCAACCTTCTACAGAGCCTATAGTTATATTGTTTAAATCCTTCACTGCAAAAGCCTGATAATCTAATTTATTAGCAACTACATAAATAGAACACCTACTTGGATAGTTTTTAAACGCAATATCAAAAGACAAATAATTATTAAAAGTAACTTTTTTAATCTGTTTTTCATCTTTAAAGATTACATATTCATCATTAGATTCTAATGTCCAATATCCATTCTCTTTTTGAAGAGTAATCATTTCATTAACATATGTATCAGCTAAAAAAAGTTTTACACTAATAGTATAAAAATTTTCGCCCTCATCAGGAAGTCGACATCTATGAATACATTTTGAATCAGCTATTAATAACTTCATATATATTACTCCTCTATTATAAATATTATACAATCATACTACTAAAAAAACAATTGCAAGAAAAAAACCAACTCATGTTGGTTTAAAACAAATTATCTAAGTCTTCCAAATCCTTATCTGCAAGTTCTTTTCTTACAGCATTACTAGGTTCTGTATTCTTAACTAAATCACTGCCAGAATTAGTACTAGAATCAATACCTTCTCTAGGGGCTAATTGTTCTATAGAAGACACATCATCTCTAGATAAACTATTCGTATCCACATTAACACTCTCCGTATTAACATTAGAAGCACCCATCACATCAGCTCCAGCGGAATCCATTATATTAACACCTTCCTCATTAAAGAACTTAAAAGACTCTTTAATGTCATCTGGAAGAGAATCGTCTATAATAAATTTCCCATCGGGACCAACATACTTCGAAAGTATTTCTCTAGACTTATCAGACATCGCTATCATTTTTTCAACCCTAGATCAACAAGTTCATAAAGTTTACCAAGTTCATTTAATTTGGACTTAGCATTTATATATTCATTAACATCATTTTGAACATTAGCTTTGGCTACCTTATAGAATTCACAAGCATCTTTGCCATTCCAATAAGCTCCCTCTTCATCGCCTCTCATTAAAGTTTTCAAATTGATGCTTAACGCCTTCAACTCAGCAGATATTTTTTTAAGACATTCATTAGCTTCTTCAATTGACGGTTTTAATTTTGCTTTACTAATTGCCATTTACGTTCTACCTCCTCTATATCTCATACTTCACTTGATGCATAATTATTACATCAAACAAATAAATTCATAACACTAACTAAATCAGTATCAACTAGGCTTCATCATTAGCCTTATCTTTATTTTGCGCCTCACGTAACCTAGCTACTTCTGCACGCAATTCATCAAGAACAAAAACTGATTCAAGCTTTTCTTTTCTATCTTTACAATGTTTTCCTTGATCAATACATTTATTAGCCGTCTTCTTTAAAGTAGACTTCCACGCCGGATCAGTCATTACGTTGTTAGCACAATTCATATAGATTGTTCCCAATTGATTGTACAAAGACTTTAAATTAACATAATTATTTACAACTCTTTCATAATACTTTCTGGCTTTAGTTTCCTCCACTCTTAAATCATTAGGGCTAGCCTTAATATCACTATCATTTATAAGATAGCTTCTTACAGTAGATCCAGCAGGTGCAGTAACCAAAGATGATTTTAATGCCATTTAACATTCTCCTCTCTATTATATATATACATTCTATCACCAAAAAAAAACAAAATCAATATGCACAAAAAAAAATAACTAGTAAAACTAGCTATTTTTTTGAGTAATATAACCAAGTTATACTACTATTAAATAGAACCATCATCATATAACTTAATAAAACATAAATATAATGTTCCCATAAGTATACTAGGCAATCGTTTACGCTCTTACTAATTATAAAAAACTAATAAGAATTCTACCAACTGAGTGCGTTCTCTTTGCTGCGGCCATTACTATTAGGATTAAAAACATATGTATGAACCAAAAAGGTTTTTATTCGACTAAACATACAATAACAGCTTATCTAGAATAGGAAACTATCAAGAATTTCCTTCCTATCATTAAACAAATAATAATAGAGTTTGTTCATTGCAACAATAAATGTATACGTACATGCAATGTCCTAAATGAAGTTGTCTCTTCGCAGCATTATTTCAGTAGTACATGATGTGGTAGAATTTATGCTATTTTCTACTCAATCATAATCATATATTAAGAATCGTTACTCTTAAAAAGAGTAACCATATAATTATGAATAAAAATGATTTAGTCACAATCACACAGTAGTCTCATATACTACATTTATACTATATAATATTTTAAATAATAAATCAAGACTTTTTTTGAAATTTCATTTATTTTTACACTTTATTATTATATAATACTAATACGAGGTGAATTATATGACAAAAATAGAGGTTGATCAAACCTTATGTTTAGGCTGTGGTATGTGTTGTAGTATGTATCCAGAAAACTTTGATTTTAACGAGAATGGTTTATCAAGTGTAATAAATCAAGAAGGTGCAAAAAAAGAAATGATGGACATATGCCCTACTCAAGCTATTAAAGTATTTGAAGATACAACATCTACTGAAGAAGCAGTAAAAGAACATACTAACAAAACTGCTGCAGTAGAAGAAAAAGCTATTGAAGATGCAGTAAAAGATACTACCGAGAACACTACTAACAAAAAAGTAGAAACTCCTACTAATAAAAAGGTTCAAGTATCTAATGATGAACCTATTGAAGCAACGATTCCAATGGCTGAAGAAGATAACGAATAACAAAAGAAAGCAAGTGTATTACTTGCTTTTTAAATTATACAATCTTTTTACCTCTTTTAAAGAAAGGATTCTATACTCACCAGATTTCAAATCACTCACGTCCAAGAAAGCATATCTTTCTCTCTTTAATTTTATTACCTCATGATTCAAACTATTAAACAGTCTTTTTACTATATGATTTCTACCTTCTACTATGGTTATTTCGACTAATTCATTGTTCTTATCTTCATCTATTCTTTTAACCCTAAATCTTTTAGGTTTACATACTACACCATCTATTGATATACCTTTAACTAACTTTGCAATCTCATCTTTACTAAGAATCCCCTCTATTTTAGCTACATACACTTTTTCTACATTATTAGAAGGATGCATTAATATATTAGCTAATTCTCCATCATTAGTTAATATTATTAAACCAGTCGTATCATAATCTAATCTACCTACCGGATATATTCTTGTATTAGTTTCTATTATAGAAGTAACTGTCTTACGACCTTTTTCATCATTTAATGAACATATACAATTTCTAGGTTTATTTAACAAATAGTATTCCTTTTCAACTTCTTTATTAATAATTTTACCATCTATACTAATCACATCATTATAATTAACTTTAGTACCCAGTTCAGATACTATACTTCCATTTACGCTTACTCTTCCGGCTTTTATTAAATCTTCCGCTTTTCTTCTTGAAGTATATCCACTATTAGCAATTGCTTTTTGTAATCTTTCCATATTATTCACCTATCTTACATAATTAAAATACATATAAATACTAAATATTAATAACGCTATTACCATTAAAACTAATGCTAACTTAGATATTATTTCTAATCTTTTAATCCTTTCATTAGTATATAAATCATTTTTCATTTCTACAGTATTCTTTTTACTAAAATATAAAGTATTTATACCTATAAATAAAATTGTAACTATCGCTACTATTTTAAATATAAAAGTAATTTGCTTAACAACATCTTTTTTATTTAATAATATTAAACTATAAAGAACCATCACTATTATTATTGCTATAAAAAAGTTAAAAGCAATATTACTAGATTGTCCAAATACATATCCACATTTTTGACACCTTTTATCTTCGATATCATTTTTAAATGCACATTTAGGGCAAGCCTGCTTGTTACTTTTTAAAGGCCTATTACACTTACCACAAGTCTTAGCTCCATCAAAATTATTATAATTACATTTTGGACATTTCATAATATCACCACCAAAAGTATAACAAAAAAAGTAGATATCAACAATCTACTTATTTCCATTAAATTTTTCTTCTATTAGTTTTGCCGGTAACGATTTATCCCTAAGTAAATCAGAAATAGATAAGTTATTATTAATATTATATATTAATTTAGCAATATCTTTAGAACAATCGCATATCTTCAACCATTTACACTTTTTATACTCATCTGGTATATAAGATACATTGGTCGTATATACAGCGCTAAAATTCTTATCCTTATAATACTTTTCAAATTTATCTATACCTTTAGTAAAGAGAGCAAAAGTTGTAATAATATATATATGTTTAATATTCCTTTTATTTAATTCATCTATACAATCGAACATCGATCCACCCGAAGCAATCATATCATCCGTAATAATTGCCGTATATCCTTCCAAATCATTATTACCTATATAATCATGAGATATAATTGGATACTTACCATCTACCATTTTGTTAAAATCTCTTTGTTTAAAGAAACTACCAGCCTCTCTTTTTATATATGGCGAATTAAATGAATTAAGATAAATATTTCTTCTTCCAGTCGCTCCATTATCAGGAGATATAAACACTATCTTTTTTAATCTACTAATTGGTAAATCATGTATTAAACATTCTAATATGGTATTAGATGGAAAATAATTATCAAACTCCATATTATGAATAGAATGTTCTACTCCTTGGTCATGAGCATCAAAAGTAATAAAACTTTTAATATGAGCCAATTCATCTAATTCATGTAAATTCATTCCACAAGACAAATTCTCCCGCGTATTTCTTCTATGTTGACGACCATTATAAAGTAAAGGCATTACTATATTAATCTTGTCCGCATGGCAATTACAAGCCCCTATCCCATCTTTTAACTCCATCATCAAGTCATTAGGTGAAGTATGATTAATAAAACCATGCATGTTATATTCAATTGAATAATTACCTATATCGGTAATAAAGAATACATCTTTTCCACGTACAGTCTCATCTATTTCTACTTTAAGATGACCATCATTAAAGAAATTTTCTTTGATAGGTAGCATAAAGGTATTATCTTCATGAGACAAATTATACATTGCTAGTAGATGTTCATTTACTTTTTCCCCTAATTCCTTGGCACTATCAAAAACCATTAATCTCAGGGTATTTTCTTTTACTTGTTTTTTCATTATCGACACTCTCTTTCTATTAAATTCTCAGGACATTATTCCTAATTTTTATTATATCATTTCCTATTAAATAACCTATACTCCTTGACACAAATTAGGCAAAAAAACTATATGAATCCCATATAGTTTTAGTCTTTGTCTTTTCTTCCATATATTAATATTAATCTAAATATTTCAATTATTGTTGATGCAACAGAAGCAACATAAGTTAATGCTGCAGCTGTTAACATCGTCTTACCCCCACTTAATTCTCTCTTATCTAAAATATCATATTCTTTTATTTTATTTAAAGCCCTTCTAGAAGCATCTATTTCTACTGGTAAAGTAACCAATTGAAATAACAATATAACTACTTCACACATAATACCAATCCACACTAATCCAATTAAGCTAAGTACACAGCCCAATAGAATAGCTATATATCCAGCCCTAGATGATAAATTTACCACTGGTACCAAAGACGCTCTAAGTCTCATAAAAGAATAATCTTCTTCATCTTGAATTGCATGTCCACATTCATGAGCCGCAACAGATACGTTAGCTATCCCTGTTCCTTCATAGTTACTCTTAGACAATCTTACTTTCTTAACTTTAGGATCATAATGATCACTTAAATAACCATCTACAGCTTCCACTTTAACACTTTTTAAACCATTCTTATCAAGTATCATTCTTGCTGTTTCAGCACCAGTTAGTCCTTTTTTAGTCTTAACGCCAGAATACTTAGAATAAGAACTCTTAATATATAGTTGTGATCCCATAGTTATAATAAGTGATACGATTGCCAATCCATATATTAAAAAAATAGTTTCTCCCATGTTGTTACCTCCTATCTTCTAAAATTAATATTTATACTACCTACGCCACCTTCAACTTCAATAAGGTTCTTTCCTTCTCCATATGTAACTTCATCACCATAATTCTTATTATTAATAGTTAATTCTCCTAGTCCCTTAGAAGCTTTCAATCTATATAAATCTTCTCCTCCTAATAGAGTTAAACTAATCTTTCCCAAGCCACAGTCTATACTAGAATCACCCAATATCTTAGCGTCAATTCTAATATTTCCGGCTCCAGCCTCTAAATCTAAATTGTTTATTTCTGAATGAGTTATAGTAATATTTCCGGCTCCACCATCCATTTTACTCTTATCAAATATAACCCCATCTATTTTTACATTACCTAACCCTATTTTAAATATAGTTGATTTAGCCTGGATATTACTTATATCAACACTTCCTAATCCTCCATTAAGTACTATACTATCCATTTTACTAGGCACAGTAATAGTAATAGTTCCTAACTTAGTACGTGCTACTTTCTTTTTTTGTTTTATAGTAAGCACATTATCACTTTCTTTTACTTTTAACTTAGCAGTCAAATCTTTAGCTTCTACTTTTAATTCTTCTCCCTCAGTTATGACTAATTCAGCCGCACCTATATCTAGATTTAATTCTTTAATATCTTTAAAACTCTTACTATAATCATCAACAAGTATTTTCTCAGTAGTTGGTACAAATATATCAACGGCAATAAATACCCAGTTAGTTACTATACAAACAATCGCTATCGCTAATATATAAGCAAAGATTTTAATTACTCTTTGAGCCGAACTCATTTAATCGTTACACCCCCAAATATTGCATCCGCTATGATGTAAACAGTTTTATTTCCAGTCCCATTGTAAGTATTATTAACACTTCCAAAAATAGGTGTAGCCTTTACTTTTAAATCTACTCCTTGAGGAAGTAATACTTCTACACTCCCAAATACAGCTTCTACCCTTATATTAGTTTCTTTTTTTATCTTCGCATTAGACAAATCAAGAGTTAATTTACCAAATATAGCTGATGCTTTGCGATTTGTAATCTCATCATCTATACTTACCTTTTGCTCACTAAAAGTAACACATACTTCTTCTTTATCATTTACAACAAACGATTTAAAATCTTTATCTTCTCGCTTAAATACTAATAACAAACCTATCATAACTAGTATTAAAGGTACGATTAATTTTCCTACTAAAGCAAAATCTATTATACCTCTAGATGCCAACAACAAGATAATACCGACTATTAAGAAGATAAAATTACTTTTCTTATCTCTATCTTCCAATAAACCTACAAGACTGGGAATAATAATAAATAACGTCCACCATCCCTTAAAGAAAATATTAATAGATGCTATCTCTAAAGCATTCAAGCCAAATACTACTCCCAATAGTATTAATAAACAACCCCACACAACATTACTTTTCTTCATAATATCAGCCCTTTCCTAATAATATTATTATATCGCAAGAAAAAGAAAGTAGGTACTATTTTCTACTTTCCGGATATTTAACTTTTTCCCCCGCTGGTTTTAATAATAATGCAGGATTCTCAAATATATATTCCGCTAATTTCAAAGCTTTACAAAAATAGAAACCATCGGCAATACGTTCATCTAGAGTAGCTCCCATCTCCATATACCACCTACCATTTTCTTCTTTAATCTCACCAAAAGAAATCAAAGAAGAAGCAGTACCAAAATTAGTTAAATTATGATATATAGCCCCGACTTTAAACGTACCAAGATTAGATAATACTGTACTTGAATAGTATAAATTATCCTCAGTTAAGCTTTTTGGTAACCAGCCATGGCTATCAAACCATTTAAGTAATCCTACTATAGGTACTCTAAGAAATTTAGGAAGCTTTCCTAAAGTATCAGCTGCTCCGTTTGCATTATCCTTCCCCGCTTCTTTGCTTTTTCTAACCTTATCTACTTTTTCCTTAGTTTTTCTCGAAACATCTTCTAAAGTATCTTCCGGATCTACTTTAATAACTATTAACGATTCAATCGCATTATCCTCAAATTCTACCTTAATAGTTTGAGCAATAGCCACTTCCTTATGCATATACATAGTTCTTCCAGCAATAAATCTATTCAAATAAGGTCGAGAATAAAATAATTTTGCAACAGTACACACAATTCCATGATAAAAAGTTAATCCCTCTATATCTTTTTTCTTTTTTTCCATAAACTTAACAAAATTAGTCATATCTAACTTATGATTCATATACACCGCTGCATCACATCTATTAGGTTTAAAATCTATTAATATATTTTGTACCCCATGAATATCTTTTACTTTATATCCATCTCTTCTATCCACAATTATCAACTCTTTTCAAAAAAATTATACCATAAATATTTTTATACAATGTAAAAACTTGTTCAATGAACAAGTTTAATTAATCGCCACACCATTTACATATAACTTATAACCATTAAACTCTATATTACTATTTCTATTATCGTCATTACTTAAAGAAGTAACATAACTATCCCCTGTAAGAGTAATTTGCGAATCTTTATCTAATTTTAAACTAACTTCTTTAGCCATATTAGTAGAGTTTATTTTACCCTTATAAGATGTCTTAACAAAACTCATATCCAACGAAGATAAACTATCTAAAATAATATCACCTTTCATAGTTTGATTATTAGTATTAAGGGTTACAATTCCACCATTAGAACCGCTAGTCCCCCATTCGGAAGTACCAGCAATAGACAATAATATATTACTGCCATAGCTCAACTTAGTATTAGTAAGATTTATCTCAGCCGTTGTATTTGTTACAAAGAACATCGGTGCTGTTTTATATACATCTGAGTTTTCTGATATAGAAAGTGAAGAATTAATCACAGTAAAAGTTCCTTTACCCTCACTGGCATCTCCTGACATAGATTGATATATCATTATACCAGCTTTATCTACATCATTTCTATTCCCTTTCCCAGAAGCAATTAAAGTTGAATCCGTAATTGTCGCACTATTCTTTCCTTCCACAACTACCATTTGAGATCCATTAGCTACACCTGTTGTATTATTAATGGAAATATCCCCTGTTGAATATATTACGGGTGACCCGGCTCCATTTGTAGTTAATTTAGAATTACTTACTTTAACCGTACCTTCCCCTCTATCTGTTGCCAAAGTAGCTGAAGAAGCGCCCGTAGTAGTTATCGTAACATTATCAGCCTCTATATAACCATTATAAGTAGCATCCAATCCTCTAGCTGAACGCAAACCATTCGAAGTAATTGTACTATCACTTATATATATCTTACTATTCTCTCCCGTAGAAAATACAGCATTACTACCTTTAGCATTAGTATTTATTTCTGCATCCTTAATCGTGGCTATTGAATTACTTTGTACTAAAACAGCTGCATTAACCCCATAAAAATCCGAATTCTCAGTATTGGATGCATCGCCACTCTTATTTATTTTTGAACCAGTAATGCTTAGATTCCCTCCTTCGGTTACTAAAATAACACTTTCATCCTCTATACTAGATTCATAATCTTCACTAAGTTCTTGTTCATCACTAACACTTATCTTACCCGTAGCTTCTTTACTACTAGTTACCTCTACTCCAGGTTTATCCTTCGTTCTAGGTACATTATCTTGTTTACTACTAGTCTTATCGGTTATAACAGCTTTACTATTATTATTTAGCATTCTATTAGTAATAATAACACTACCCATTGTAGAAACAACCATTATTAATAATGAACCAAGTACATATATTAATACTTTATCACTGTTACTAAATGTTTCTCCCCAAGTTTTATTATTAAATTTAGATAATAGTAGATATACCAAAGCTAACGCAAGTACTAGAGATTCTCCTCCAAATGCCAAGTAATACAAGGCAGTTAATCTAACGTCTCGCTTAGCTATTACCAAATCAGTTGATGTATCATTACTAGAAGGCATACTAGGTGGTGTATTATTATCTCCACCCGGATTTTCAGGTGGCTCTTTTTCAGTTTTAGTAGATGGATTCATCTCATTAATTTGAACATTACTAGTATCAACTACTAGATTTTTCTTAGCGATATAATTAGTCTGTATTATAGATATTATAGCTATTACAATAATGCCTAATAATAACAAATTTTTTAAACCTCTCTTATTATTCATTTTTTCCTCCTTCATGAACTAATTAAACCACCCTATTGTGTTCACAGTATGAACTATTTATTAACAAACTATGAAATAATCTTCACACCTTATTCACTATTATTTCTCTGGACATATATCTTCTAATTCTAAAGGTATCTTAAAATAAATGATTACATCACTATTATTAGTTGCGCTAACTTCTATATAGAAGTTAGACTTAGACAAATCATCACAAGATGATTTATAATCATCTATATTAAAAGTAACGTCTTTTAAATACTCTTTTATTGTCATATCATGTCTTATCATATCACTATCTTTTACTTTCGTATTATTCCCCTTATAACTTTCATACAAAGTTACTTTCAATGTCTTATATATTGTCACATCTTCCGTATCATAATCTATATTAGATATATAAATATATATTTTTCCCTTATCATCATAAGCTAAACTACCTACCACATTAAAACTAGTATCATAAGTAGTAATTCTCTTAAAAGCAAAATCGCTCTTATTATTAATAAACAACAATAGTAAAACAAATAATACTACCAATATACTAATAATTATAGGTAATACTATTTTCCTTTTTTTTACCTTTAACTCCCCTTCTAATATTTCAGAGATATCTACATTAAATAATTTACTTATCTCTTGTAACTGCGAGATATCTGGTACGCTTTTACCATTCTCCCACTTGCTAACCGCCTGAAAAGTGATATTTAATTTGTTAGCCAGTTCTTTTTGAGTAAGATTATTATCTATTCTTAGTTTTTTTATAAAACTACCAACTTTATCTTGATCCATCTTAATCTTCCTTTTCAAAATCCTCTAGGAAAGAGTGTTTAACATTATCTTTCCTATATCCTAATATACAATTAAGATTAATATTATCTAATGCTTTAAATATATTATTATCTATATCTTTATTAGTTTTCTTTAACACTTTTATTAGCTCTTTTATTTCTTTTCTCTTACTAGATAATTCATCTTTAGCTATCTTCTCAGTAAACTTACAAGCACAATTTAAAAAGGTTAATTCATTATAATTTTTCCATCTAATTATATCTTCTTCTTTTACTAAATATAACGGTCTAATTAAATCAATTCCATCAAAATTATCACTATGTAATTTAGGTAACATCGTTTTTATTTCCGATCCATAAAACATCGATAATAAAGATGTTTCAATCACATCATTAAAATGATGCCCCAAAGCTATTTTATTACATCCCAATTCTTGAGCTTTGTTATATAGATGTCCTCTTCTCATTCTTGCACACATATAACAAGGATTAACGGGATTTAACTTATTAGCAACTTGAAAAATATCTGTTATAAATACTTCTATAGGGATATTCATCACATTAGCATTATTAAGTATTTGTTCCAAATTTCTCTCATTATATCCCGGATTCATTACTACATACTTAGCTTCAAATGGTACCATACCATGTCTTATTAATTCTTGTATACATTTAGCAAGTAAAAACGAATCTTTCCCCCCACTAATACAAACCATAACTTTATCATTTTCTTTAATTAACTCATAATCTCTAATAGCTTTAATGAACTTGGAAAAGATTTCTTTACGAAACTTTTTAATAATACTTTTTTCTATTTCTCGATATCTTTCCATATTATACCTACATTTCTATTTGCTTTTATACTTTTTTAATCTTAAAGAATTAAATACTACTGTTATACTACTTAATACCATAGCTATAGCCGCATACATAGGTGTAATCTTTATTCTAAAAAATCCCATAGCAATCGGTATCATAACAGTATTATAAAAGAAAGCCCAAAATAGATTAATTTTAATAATATTAAAAGTATTCTTACTAATATTAATTATCTCTATTATTCGTAATAAACTATCATTTAATAATATTATATCTGAAGAATTAGCCGCTATATCCGTAGAGTTATTAACAGATACTCCTATATTAGCTAAACTCAAACTAGGCGCATCATTAATTCCATCACCAACCATCATCACTTTTCTTCCTTCTTTAATATATTGTTTAATTAAGGAAGATTTCTCCTTTGGCAATATTTCCCCTATGACATTCTTAATCCCCAGTTCTTCACCAATTCGATTAGCTACTATCTTATTATCTCCACTAAGCATAAATATATCTATATTATAATCTTGTAATTTCTTAATAAGGTCTTTAGCCTCATCTTTTATTGTATCTCTAACCCCTATCAATGCAATTAATTGTTTATTCTCAAAGACATATAGAATACTATTACCATCCTCTAATAGTTTCTTCTCATCGTTTTCTTGTACTTTACCCTTAGTTAAACGAAACTCTTCAAATATTTTATCGTTACCTACAAAAAAACTACTCTTGCCTATACCACCTTTAAATCCTATCCCTGGAAATTCTTTATAGCTTAAGACCTTTATATCTTTCGTAATATAGTTCTTAAAAGCTAAAGCAATTGGATGATTACTCTTACTTTCTAAGTTAGCTACAATATTAATTATTTCTTCTTTAGAATAACTACTATACGAAATACACTCTGATACTTTTAATCTCCCATTAGTAATGGTCCCTGTTTTATCTAAAACTATAGTATCAATCGTATTAGCCATCTCCAATATCCTGCTATTCTTTACTAATATTCCATTCTTAGCACACACTCCAAGTCCCACAACAATAGCTAATGGCGTAGCTAAACCTAATGAACAAGGACAAGATATAACCAAGACATTTATAAAATAAATTATAGCTTCATGCATAGGTTCCCCCATAACTAAATGAATCATTAATGTTAATAGGGCAACAATTATAATAATAGGTACAAAATATAAACTAATCTTATCTACTAACCTAGAAATATTAGGTTTAGTATTACTAGCCTCTGTTACTAATCTTACTATTTCCGAAATAGTAGACTTAGTTCCTATTCTTACAGCTTTATATTCAATATATCCATCTATATTAATAGATCCCGCTATTACATCATCGCCCTTTTTCTTCTTAACAGGCATACTTTCTCCTGTTAAGAAAGATTCATCAGTATGAGTATCCCCTGATATTATTACTCCATCTACAGCTATTCTCATACCAGGCTTACACAATAACACCATTCCTTCTTCTACTTCATCAATAGTTATTTCTACTTCCTTAAAATCTCTTTTTATTAAAGCCTTCTTTGGTGTTATTTGTACTAAATCCTTAATTGCTTCCTTAGTTTTTTCTTTATTAATACCATCTATATATCTACCAAGTTTAACTATAAATATAATCATAACTACAGAGTCAAAATACAAATAACTAGTATAATCATAATTACCATTCAATACCATAATAACGTTATAAGCACTATATATAAAACTAGTTAAGATACCAATAGTTACT
>CAMYYH010000016.1 GCA_947303405.1 uncultured Mycoplasmatota bacterium | reverse complement strand
ATATGATAATAGAAAAAGAACTAAGTGTTAGAGAAATAGAGAAAATCGCTAGTGGTAATGTTGCAACTAAAAAAGCTAAAAAAGCTTTAGTTAATAATGCGAGATTTACAATCTATGAAAATATTATGCGTGAAAGAATAGGCACAAAAATAAAGATAAAGAATAAAAAGATAGAAATACCTTTCGACTCCGAAAAAGATTTAGAACGTATCATAGAGATTCTAGGTATGGGAGTCGATGTTGATGATTAAAAAGATTTATGAAACATTACTAGACTTTATTACTAAAAAAGAAATATACGGAACTATTATTACTATAGCCGTTAACTATTTCTTATATCATACAATTTGTCTAATACTTGAAAGTAGAATAAATAAAGCTGCGACAGCTTTTGAAAAGAAAAAAAGAAAAACTATCGTAAGTTTATCTAATCATATCTTAAAATACGTATTTATTATTATATCCGTTGTTTTTTTATTAAGTCTATATGGGTTTAATATTAAGTCAATGTTAGCCGGACTAGGAATAACAGCAACTATCCTAGGTTTAGCTCTACAAGATACCCTAAAAGATATAATAAATGGTATGAGTATAATTATGGAAAACTACTTCATAGTTGGAGATATAGTTAAATACAATGGGTTTACTGGGGAAGTAATTGAGCTTAGTTTGAAAAGTACTAAAATAAAGAATCACGCTGGTGAAACCCTTATGATATCTAATAGAAATATCTATGAAATAGTAAATGTATCTCAAAACAATCAAAATGTCCAAGTAGAATTTAGCATAGCATACGAGGAAGATGTAGATAAAGTAGAAGAAGTAATAAAGAAAAGTATACTTCCTAAGATAAATAAAATACCTAGCGTTAAAGAAGATAGTGCTATCTTCCTTGGTATTAGTGCATTAGATGATTCTAGTGTTAAATATCTAGTACAATATCATTGCGATCGTGATTCACAATGGCGTACTAGAAGAGAAGCATTAAAAATTATCAAGAAAGAACTAGATAAAAACAAAGTTAAAATTCCATATCCACAATTGGAGGTGCATAATGAATCAAAAATACATACTAAACGATAAGGTAACCATGAAAAAACCACATGCTTGTGGAACTAATGAATGGACTATAACTAGAGTTGGTGTAGATATCAAACTAAAATGCTCTAATTGTGGTCATGAAATAATGATGGATCGTTTAGAATTCGAAAGAAAACTAAAAAAAGTGATTGGAGGTCAAAATGAACAGGTTAAAAAAGATTAAACTGAATCCCGTAATGACTTTCATCCTCTTAATATTAATAACAATAATATTGAGTGGATTC
The DNA here is from genome assembly GCA_947303405.1 of uncultured Mycoplasmatota bacterium. GTDB lineage: Bacteria > Bacillota_I > Bacilli_A > RF39 > UBA660 > Coprovivens. The sequence goes on along the minus strand of CAMYYH010000016.1, from coordinate 21,962 downwards.
TTAAATCTAATTGGGTTTGAAGCAACTTATAATAAGATTAATATTGATACAGGAGAATATACTGTGGTCTCAGAAAGTGTTGAATCACTACTGAATTTAAGAGGTATTAAATATATCTTTAGTACTACTGTATCAAACTTTACAGCTTTTACCCCACTAAGTATGTTAATAATTACTTTGATAGGTATTGGTATTATGGAAAAGAGTGGATTCCTTAAAACCGTTTTTACCATACTTACTAAGTTTTGTAAGAAATATACTATAACCTTTTGGTTGGTATTTATTAGTATTATCTTTAGTATAGCTGGAGACATAGGATACGTAATAATGATACCACTAACGGCGTTATTGTTTACATATGGACGTAGAAATCCAATTTTAGGAATTGTTGCCGTCTATGCCGGATTAACCTGTGGCTCAGGTTTAAGCATGTTCCTGACGTCCATCGATAGTGAAATGCTATCATATACTTTAGCTACAGCTAAAGGAATAGATCAAAGTTATTACTTAGGGACTTTTGCTTTCTTCTTTATAATGACCTTCACTATAATCGTATGCGCTTTTGTAATAACATTTATTACAGAAAGAATTAGTATTGGTAAAGTAGAAAAGTATGAATTTAAAGAAGAAAAAAAAGAAATAAGACTAGGAAAAAGGGAATACCGTGGTTTAATATTTGCAATTGCAGCCGGAGCAATATACCTATTAATATTTGTCTATAATATTATTCCAGGGTTACCATTCTCCGGGAAACTGCTAGATTATAGTCAGCATTACTACATAGATAAACTATTTAGTTACGATTCGTTCTTTAGTAATGGATTTGTCTTTATAGTAACAATGTTCTTCATTATATTAGGACTATTCTATGGAATAGGAGCTAAAACAATTAAGAATAACAATGACTTTTGTGAAGATTTAACCCATTCTCTAGATGGAACTGGTAGAACCCTTATATTAATACTATTAGGATCTATCTTAATTAATGTCTTTAAAAAGTCTAATATTGGTGTGGTATTAGTAACTACATTTACTAATATAATAGGCAAAGGAAATCTAAGCGGATTAATCCTTATCCTAGCTTTATTTATCTTTGTCGCCATATCAGGAATATTCTTAACTAATCCTGTTAATAAATGGGCTATTTTATCAACAACTGTTGTCCCTGCTTTTATGAATGGTGGACTAAGTCCTGAATTTGCTCAGTTAGTAACTAGATTTGCCGAATGTTCTACAATAGGGCTTACCCCATTACTTGCTTACTTTGTAATATATCTAGCTTATATAGAGAAGTATAATCAAAGTGATAAACCAGTTGGTTTAATAACAACCCTAAAATATCAAGTAAGATATGGTTTAATAATGGGAGTAGTATTGTTGATTATCATCATAGGTTGGTACCTAATCGGATTACCTACTGGATTTGGTGGAAGTGTAACTGCATAATAAACAATTGAATATTCAATTGTTTTTTTATATAATACTATAGGAATTGAGGTGTATTAAAAATGTCATTAAAAGCAGGAATAGTAGGTTTACCAAACGTAGGTAAATCAACGTTATTTAACGCAATAACAAAAATGAATATACTGGCAGCTAATTATCCGTTTGCAACCATTGAACCAAATGTTGGAATTGTAACGGTTCCTGATGAAAGATTAGCTTTCTTAAACGAACTATATAAACCTAAGAAACTGGTTCCAACCACTTTTGAATTTACAGATATAGCTGGATTAGTAAAAGGAGCATCTAAAGGGGAGGGACTAGGTAATAAGTTTTTATCTCACATAAGAGAAGTAGACGCTATAGTTGAAGTAGTTAGATGTTTTGAAAATAGTAATATTACACATGTAGAAGGAAAAATAGATCCAATAAGAGATATAGAGATAATCAACACAGAGTTGATTTTGGCGGACTTAGAAATAGTAGAAAACCGTATTAGTAAAATCGAGAAGAAAGCACAAACCACCAAAGATAAACAAACTATACAGGAACTTGCCGTTTTAAAAAAGTGTCAAGACGCACTTAATAAAGAACAAGCTTTAAGAGGACTAGAGTGGGATAAAGAAGAATTAGAAATATTATCGCCATTTAACTTTATTACTTTAAAAAAGATTATTTACGCTGCCAATGTTAGTGAAGATGCTGTATCTTTAGGAGATGATGAATACACTAAAAAAGTAGAAGAATACGCTGCTAAAGAGGGCTCTAAGGTAATCGTAATGTGTGCTAGATTAGAAGAAGAGCTATCCGGTTTAGGAGATGAAGAAAAGGAAGAATTCATGAAAGATTTAGGAATAGCTTCCTCAGGATTAGATAAACTAATAAAAGCTACCTACGATTTACTTGGCTTGAAAACATTCTTTACATCAGGAGAAGATGAATGTCGTGCGTGGACCTTTAAAGATGGTATGAAAGCACCAGAATGTGCAGGAATTATCCATACTGATTTCCAAAAAGGTTTTATTAAAGCAGAAGTAACTTCGTACAATGATTTAAAAGAACTCGGTAGCGAAAAGAAAGTTCAAGAAGCAGGTAAGTTGAGACTAGAAGGAAAAGAATATCTAATGCAAGATGGAGATATTTGTTTCTTTAGATTCAACGTTACTAAATAACTGTTAAAGAAGAAAATGATAGCAAAATCTCTATTAATGTACAATAGCAAACAAGGGGAGATTTTTATATGGAAAAGAAAAAAACAGAAACAACTTTAGAGAAGAAACTAGAGCAAGAATAGCAATTATTAGACTAGAGACTGATTAATCAGTCTCTTTTTATGTAATATAATGTCTAGGCTAATTGAAAAGATACTAGCTATATGATAAAATTTTATAAGAAGGGTAGTGGTTACATGCCTAAATACGTTTGTGATTTTGATGCGTTAAATAGCACGAGTAGGGCCTTAAGAAATAAAGCTAGTGACTTAAGAACAGCCCTATCTAGTTGCCAAGGAACTGAGGAGGCAGAATTGGCTAATTGGACAGGTGATGCATCTAATATAATAAAAGAAAACAACCAAAAATCTTTCGAAGTATTAAAAGAAGATATCGATACTATTGAAGCAATGGCAGACTACTTAGATGAAGCCTCTAAAGTAATACAGGCAGCAGAAGATTCATTATCTTCTCTGAAGATTTAGAGGTGTACTATGGGAAAGTTCAAAGTAAAAGACTATTCAAATATAGATAACGCTTCTAAAAAAATGCTAACTACCGCTCAAACCATGGTTGGTGATTTAGAAGATGCGAATTATTCTATGCAAACTTTCTATAATGAAAGTACCTTCTACGGACCAATTGCTGATCACTGTTTAGAAGCGCTTGACATAATAAATAGAGCCACAATTAATAACGTTGATCACCTTGCTAAAAGCGCTCAAACTATGGATACAATAAATCAAGGTTATGCTCAAACTGATGAGAAGGTATCAAAAGAAGTAGGAGGAGTATAATGGTATCAAGTTTAACTATATCTGGAGATGCCAGAGAAATTAAAAAAATATTCAATGAATATAAGGACCAAATAAACACCTTGAATAGTGGGGGGTGGGAAGGGAAATCTAAAGATAATGCTGTTAATCAAATGAGTAACTTTGTAGCAAATTATGAGGGTACAATAAACTCTCAATTGCTAGATTATGAAGAAGCAGTAGATAAATACAATTCATATAAGAGAGCCAAAGAAGCAAAGGAATTAGCTGAAAGAAACAGAAATAGAGAAATAGAAAACGCTCGTGCTTATAATCGTCCAGCTAATACGGATTATTATGATGAGGAAATAAATAGAAATGATGAAAAAATGCGAAAATTACAGCCGGAGATTAACAGCTTACTAAGTAACATTAAATCATCTAAGATAAATACTGAGGCATCAGCTCTAGAACCCGGGACCTTCTCTTTAGGAGATTTTGTTAATTATTACCAAGGCGATTATAGCAATGTTAAATATGGAAGTGGATCAATTGCCTCTTGCGGTTGCGGCCCAACTTCTATGGCTATGGTACTAACCTATCTAACCGGAGAGACTGTTGATCCGCCCGCAACTGCTTCATATGCTGCTAATAATGGGCACTATGTATGGGGACAAGGAACGGCATGGACTTTTTTTGGAGCTATTTCTAAAAAATATGGTGTTGAGTGTGAGCAGTCATCACCTAGCTCTAGTAAAGTGGTAGATGCTTTATCAAATGGTAAAGTGATCATAATGTCGATGAAGCGAGGTGATTTCACCAAGAACGGGCACTTTATTGTCCTGCGCGGAATAACATCTGATGGTAAAATACAAGTCGCTGATCCTAATAGTAGAGAAAGATCTTCTCAAACATGGGATGTTAATAGGATTGTTAACCAATCGGCCCAAATGTGGACATTTACTGGGGATAGTCTTAGCGACTTTGTAATATAAGAGGTATACATATGCAAAAAAAGATTGAAAAGGCTATTGAATTAGCCAAAAGATTAAACACAATAGAGAATATTAATAAATTAAACATCCCTATCTTAGATGGCTTTGAGGTTATAGATACACCTCCTAATAATAAAATACTATTTGTGGCAAAAAAAGATAATATGATTGAACAATTATTAACAGATGGAGCATTAATAGACGATGAAAAAATAGACGAAAGAATAGATAAGATTTTACTAGAAATAACTAAGGAAATTGAAGGGAAACCTTTATATAAAAAAGGTGTTGCATTAAAATTCTTAAAGCAATACCATAATGGAGAATTCGTTTTTCATATATATGTCCAAGATATCTTGACAGGGACACCATCTAACAAAAAACTAACTAGACAATTAAATGCCTACTTTGTTGAACCAAGAGGAAAAGAATTTTGTCAGTTATCACTCGCGGCCGGATTATACCAAGTTGGGGACCGCTATAAAGTATTAGGAGACATTAAGAATCTTAATGACGATGAACTGGTAAAAGCTCTAGAAGTAGGTATGGATTTAATACTTAATAATATAAAGTATAAAGAGAAATAGAGAGGAATGGTAAAATGTCAAAGTTCGCAATAGATACAGACAAAGTAAAAACAGTAGCAAATGATATGAACATTTTATCATCGAGATCCTCAACGATAGTTAATAGCATCAGTAGTTACGATACGACTAATGAAGATGGTTTTGATTTTAATGGCGCTAAAGGGGCAATTGAAAATAACGTCGAGGGCATGAAGATAAAAGTAAATAATACCTCGGTCTTATTAGAAGCTGTAGTAGGTACTCATTCTTCACTACAAGACTCCGTAAGTAACAATAAGTCATCAGGTTCAAGTAGCAAAGCATCGTCTGGAGGCGGAAGCTCTGGCGGCGGAGGATATGGAAGTAGCAGTTCTGGAGGCGGTAGCGGATCAGGAGGCGGTTATGTAGGAGGTCCTACTAGCACTAGCACTGGATTTGGAAATGTAGCCAAAGCTATTCCCAATAAGACAGAAGCGCCTAAAAAAGTTGAAAAAGCCCCTACTAGCGAAAAATCTAATATAGATTATGCTTCATCATTCATAGAAGATCCATACGATACCCATCTAGTAGAAACAGCTTTAAAAGATAATCCTTCTGCATACGAAAAATTAAAGGAAGAATTAGGTAATGTTGAATCAGCAGTTGCTCCAGCAGAGAGTGTATTAAACGAAGAATTAGCCGTTGTATTAAGTGCAAACAATATCAAAACAATTAACCCAGAAGACATATCTACACAGTCTTTTGCCAATAACTTGCTAATAATTGAAGCTTCTTCAAAAGACATAGATATTACTAAATATCTTCAAGATGTTAATGATGTTGCAAAAGGTTATGAAATAGAAGTTAAATTCTTAGAATTAGATGGTATTATTAGTAGTTCTTCACCAACTAGTTTAAATGAAACAAATAAAGATGATGTTCTTTCTATAAAAGAAGAAAATAATACTAATAGTGAATTAGAAAGCGATACTAGTGATCCATTAACTATTGAAGAAGAAATGGAAACTTTTGATGAGAATAGAGAAGAAAGTGAAATTTTAGAAGTTGAAACAAAAGATGGTAAAGAAGTAATAGAAGACGAAATAAAAATACCAGGAATTATTACTGGTGATAGTGAAGAAGAACCAAGTGCAAACCAACCTCTAAATGTTGCCGAAGACAAACAAAAGACAACGGAGAACAAAGAAATCGTTGGCAAATCCGCAATTGTAGACCAGATTAAATATGATAGATTGACAAGCATTCCAGCGAAGAACGACGTTAAGAATGACATTTTAAACTCACCAGTAACACTTGTCGTTAGAAATAACTTAATTATTAATAGTGCGACTGGTATTCTTGGTAAAGAAATGGTTGAAATGCTAATAGCAAGTAGTGGAATAAATAAAAGAAACATTTAGTATATAAAGAAACTGTAAAATTACTTTATACTCCAAATAAAGAATGATATTATTATAATAAGAGAGGAAGATAAAAATGGCTGAAAGTATAAAAGTAAGTCCTGAAGAAATGATCGCATTAGGCAAAGAGACGGTAGAGAAAGCAATAGACCTACAAACACAAATTGATAGTCTTATAAAAAATAAGGATAGTCTTATGGCAATTTGGAGTGGTGAGGCTGCAAACACATTTGAGCAGGCTTTTACTTCGCAAATGACAAATCTTAGGGATTTCAAAAATCTAATAGAAGAACTAGGGTCTAGGATTGATTCCGGTGGCAACGAATATGGTGAAAACGAGCAAAAAAATATTGATGATGCTAAAAGATTGTTTGACCAAATAGACGGATAGAAAGGAAATTTGATATGAAGGAATTTGAACAAAAAAACTATAGTCTAGCTAGAGAAAAAGCTAATTCAATTAAAAATAATGGAGAGGACATACTTTCCATATTCAATAGAATAGACGAAATTATGAATACTTTATATGATGGAGTATGGGAGGGCGATGGAGCCGAAGAGGCTAAACAGCGCTACGGAACAATCCGCAAGAACTATGAAGTGTTCTATCAACAAATACTAGAAATCAAAAAGCACATCGATGCCGTTACTGCATCAAACGAAGAAACCGACGCTCGTGTTGGTGGAAGCATAGCTGGCGTATAATATACTAGTACAAGAGTTAATGAAGGATCATTAGCTTTTTTCGTGAAATAAATGTACTAATAAGTAAAAATGATTATTATTTATTTACAAACATACTTTTGAATGCTATAATACAAAGCGAGTAAGAAATTTACTCCTTGCTTTATTTTGATATAAAGCCGAACAGACCATAAGGAGGTGTAAGAATGAACAAGTACGAAATAATGTTTATTGTTAAAGCAACAATTGACAAAGAAGAAATTAGCAAGACAGCAGAAAATATGCAAAAAATAATTACTGATGGAAAAGCTAAAGTAGTTGATTTCAAAGAACTGGGTGAGAAAAAATTTGCATACCCAATAAAAAAAGAAACTAATGGGTACTATTTTTTAATGCATATTGAAGCTACTAAAGAAGTTGAAGCAGAATTTAATCGTAAAGCTTCTTTAGACGAAAATGTACTAAGACACTTAGTAATAAGATTAGATGAGGAGTAAGATATAATGAATAGAGTAGAACTAGTAGGAAGATTAACAAGAGATCCCGAACTACGTACTGTATCAAGCGGTGTAAGTGTTGCAACTTTTACCATTGCTGTAAATCGTGCTTTTTCCGGACAAAATGGCGAAAGGGAAGCAGATTTTATTAATTGCCGAGTTTGGCGTAATCAAGCTGAAAACCTAGCAAAGTTTTGCCATAAGGGGGATCAAATTGGTGTAGAAGGAAGCATTAGAACTAGTAGTTACGATGCTCAAGACGGGACTAAAAGATACGTTACCGAAGTTCAAGCTGATCGAATTGAATTTTTAACTCCAAAAGGAGGAGCTTCTAACTTTCAAAACTCTAACATTGGCTCATCAGATATTTCCGGTAGTCCATCATCAGATATAGCTACTACTGATATTAGCGAAGACCCTTTTAAAGATTTCGGTGATGAAGTGGCTTTAAGCGATGATGATCTACCATTCTAAGAAGGAGGATTAACATGGCTGAGTTTTTTCGTAAGAAGAAAAAGATTTGTCAAATGTGTGCTGGAAAAAGTGTTGATTACAAAGATGTAATGATCGTTTCTAAATATATTAATGAAAAAGGAAAGATTATGGCTCGTCGTATGACAGGTGCATGTGCTGAACATCAAAGACACATTGCGAATCAAATTAAATTAGCAAGATATATGGCTTTATTACCATATGTAAAATAAAAAAATACTCAAAAACTATTGAGTATTTTTTATTTACCATCGTTTATTAATAAAGTTGCTATTTTAGTAACATTACCGGCTCCCAAAGTAAGAATTAAATCGTTTTCTTGAACTTTATCTCTTAAATAATTAACTATCTCCCCGTAATCAGAAATATGCACAGCTCTTTTGTTATACTTCTTTAATTCTTCAATTAAATCTTCTTCTTTAACACCAAATGTATTAACCTCTCTTGCAGCATATATATCCATTATAATAATATTATCAAAATCTTTTAAACTCTCAGCAAACTCTTTTAAATGAGATTTAAACCTACTGAATGTATGAGCTTCAAATACCACCCAAGATTTATTATGATTAATACGTTTAATTCCATCAACTGTAGCCTTTATTTCAGTAGGGTGGTGGCCATAATCATCATATACTTTTGCCTTATTAAATAATCCCTTATATTCAAGTCTTCTACTAGCTCCGGTAAATCCTAATAAAGCTTGTTTAACTATCTTAATAGAAATGTTATAACATGAACATAATGCGATACAACATAAACTATTAAATATATTGTGATTACCTAGCACTCTTAAAGTGACTTTACCTACATACTCATTATGATAATAAGCTTCATAAGAAGGGAATCCTGCTTTATCGTAAGTAACATTACTATAATACCAATCAGCTCTATTATCAGAGCCAACTGATATTACTTTAGCCTTAGTATGATTTCTTAACTCATAACATCTTTCATCGTCTCTATTTATTATTAAGAATCCGTTTTCAGGCAGATTACTAACATACTTTTGAAAACTCTTTTGAATATTATCTATATTTTTAAAATAATCCAAATGATCGTCATCTATATTAAGTACTATGGCACTCTTATGTTTAAAATTCAAATAACTATCGTGATATTCACAAGCTTCAATTATAAAATGGTCACTACTACCAACTCTATAATTACCTTTGATATTCTTAAGTACAGCTCCAATTTGTATGGAAGGATCATAATTTGCTTGCATAAATGCTAAAGCCACCATACTAGAGGTACTTGTTTTACCATGTGTTCCAGCAATACCAATGGTATCACTAAATAATTTAGTTAACTCTCCTAAGAATTCTCCTCTTTCTATACAAGGAATATTAAGTTCTCTTGCCTTAACTAGTTCAGGGTTATCTTCTTTAATGGCCGCAGTATAAACAACCAAATCTATATCTTTAGTTATGTTATCAGCCACTTGCCCTATATTTACTGTTATTCCTTGCTTTTCCAAGTTTTCGGTTTGAGGAGAAACAACACTATCAGAACCATATACTATATAGTCCCAGCTTTTAAGTATCAGAGCTATTCCACTCATACTTATTCCACCAATACCTACGAAGTATATTCGTTTACAATTATTAATGTCGACCATACTAATCTTCCTTTACTAAATCTTTAAAACGTTGTCCCTTTTCTTCGAAGTTTTTAAAGGCGTTATAACTAGGCGCTGCCGGAGACAATAAACATATCTTCTTAGATACTTTCTTTGCTATTTTAACTGCTTCTTCTAAAGTCTCTACTTTAAATATATTTTTATTAGCCACTTTATCTACTATTTTATAACCAGTTTCTGGCATAGCAATTATATTATCAACTTTAGCTTTATTTAAATAATCTATTAAAGGACTATAATCTATGCCTCTATCTAAACCACCTAATATTAAGGTATCTACGTCATTTAAAGCTTCTATACAATTAATAGTAGCTTCTGGTATAGTTGCAATTGCATCGTCATAGTATCTTACTCCATTAAAGGTTCCAAAATATTCCATACGATGTTCTAAAGCTTTAAAATTCTTAATAGTTTCCTTAGCTTTATCTAAATCTAAACCTAGAATAATACATACTCTTAAGATAAATAAGATGTTTTTAAAGTTGTGTTCACCAATAATATTTCTTTTACTATTTCTATTATATATAACTTTATTGTCATATATAACATCATCGCCATCAATAGTAAAATCTTTGCTTAAATCTACCTCAATACCATGATATTCACTTCTAGCTAACATGTTTCTAATATTATCATTTTCGCTATTAAATACCCTATAATCACTTTTACTTTGGTATTTAAACATATTTAGTTTAGAAAGCCAATAGTTTTCTAAAGTGCCATGATAATTCAAATGCTCCTGAAATAAATTTACAATAATACCTATATGCGGAGAATAATGAACATTCTCTAATTGATAACTAGAACACTCGATTACTAACTTAGTGTCCTCATGTATTTCTTCGATATATTCTAAGATGGGGTTACCGACATTGCCAAGTAATAGACAATCGATACCTTGTTCTTTAATTATTTCATATAGTAAAGATGAAGTAGTACTTTTACCCTTAGTTCCTGTAATACCGATTATATTCTCCCTATCTACTTCTAGAATCAATTCTAATTGTGAAGAAATCTTATCTCTAACTACATTAAATATTTCATCAGGTATCTTTACTCCTGGAGATTTAATAATTAAATCATAATCATCTAAAGTATCTAAATAAGAATCACCTAATATAACTCTTACATGATTATCACTATTTAAAAAATCGTTTTGTTCTTTTAACTTTTCGTTCTTATCTACTATAGTAATATCTTTATCTGGTAAATACTTTCTAATAAAGTTATAACTAGATTTTCCTTCTTTACCAAATCCAACTAATACAATTGATTTATCTTTAATTCTATCAACTATTTTTCTATACATATTTATCAAGTTCCCTTCTAACTAATCTTACGAACTCTTCTGGGACATTATGCTCATCATTCCATTTAGTCTCTAATCTATCTTCAAGATTCTCTAATTTATAATGGTCTTTATAGTATTGGAGTAAATATGGTAGGTTATCTAACTTTTTAATTAATCTACTAACTGCATATCTTACTTCACTATAAGTACCTACACATTCAAATGGTTTATTATTTCCATATCCAATTAAACCTATAAAGGTATCTACTAAGTCTTTTCTTGTAAATAAATCTTCTCCAAATATTCTTACTAGTTTTTCTTTATATAAGAATGGGGCTAATATAGTATATACAAATAAACACTTAGGACAATTACAACACCATTTCCAAAGAGCTTTCTTACTTCCTACATTACAACTCTTAAATGTAGTATGATACTTATCATAATTAGAGAATAACATTCCTATTTGATACTCACTTAGTGGCCTTAATAAACTAAAATAATGAATATCAATCTTAAAGTATTTATTAGTATAATTATTAAAATCCACCTCATATTCATAAGTTTTAGAATACTGATGATTTATCTTTGTACCAAAGACATTACTCTCATTAGCACTATTCTCATTACTTAGAGCAATATACTTTTTACTATGTGTATAAGCGCTTAAATAAGCTATAAATGATACACAAGCACTAAATGGAGTATGTCCATTTATAAATCCCTTACTATTTAATTCCAACATATTCTTATCTAATACTCTTTTTACGGTAATAGGATGTTCATAACCACCTAGTTGTGAACATCTTAATGTTATCTCTTTTGGATTAATAATAAAAGTATCGTTATCTAAACCTTTTAATATCTCTAAAGAAACAACACTATCTTTACCTCCCCCAATAGGTATTAAATTACCTGTACCTTTATAATCAGGATAAGCTATCTTTTCTTTCTTAGCTTCACACCTGATATTCATAAACTCATCTATACTAATATCAATCCCATTAGTATAGAATAATTCTCCTAAGCCATAATAATACGTCTTTTTAAACCATTCCATCTGATCATCGTCTACATATCCAGCTTTAATAATTACATTCTTACTACAGGTACATTTCCAATAACTTATTAATTCAATAAGTCCTATATGAAACACTAAATATCTACTAAAACTATCTATATTAAATTTATCTACTTCTAAATAAGGATGGTACTCAGTTAAACCTGGTACAATGAAATTAAAGATTAATCTATATCTATCCCCAGTATCTTTTATACTAAAGCTATCATAAATAAACGTATCATATTTTGTACTTAATTCCATATAATTATCCATAAAAATCACTCAAATCATATAATAATTATATCACATTATATATTAAAAAAATCAATCTTTACTAACCTCTTAACACTATTTAAACTCTTTTTAGAATACTATAAATGTGGTAAAATACTAGTGAAGAAGATTGCTACATTAATAAATAACATAAACACATAAATATGATATAATAAATAAACAGCAAAAAAAGGAGTGATTTATAATGAAAGTGATTTTACTTCAAGATGTTAAAAAACAAGGAAAAAAAGATCAGATTATCGAAGTAAGCGATGGGTATGCAAATAACTTCTTAATTAAGAATGGTTTAGCTATACCGGTAACTCAAGCATCTAAACAAAGATTAGAAAAAGAATTAGATGCTAGAAGAAAAGAAGAAGAAATGCATATAAAAGAATGCCAAGCCCTTGCTGAAGAACTAAAAGGGAAAACAGTAACAATTACTGTTAAAACCGGAGAACAAGATAAGGTCTTTGGTAATGTCTCTTCTAAACAAATATGTGAAGAACTAAAAAAACTTGGGATTACTGTAGATAAAAAGAAAATATTATTAGATCATCCATTAGATACATTAGGAACACATATTGTAACTATAGAATTACATAAAAAAGTAAAAGGGGAACTAAAAGTTACATTAAAGAAATGAGGTGGTATTAATGCCAGCTAGAAAAATGCCTCAAAATTTAGAAGCAGAGATGAGTGTCTTAGGAGTGGCCTTCTTAAATAAAAATGCTTTAACCAAAATTTGTGAAGAGCTATATCCTGATATGTTCTATAGCGATGCGAATAGAAAACTATTTGAGGCTATAAAGAATTTATATGATCAAAAAATACCACTAGATACCACAACTATCATAGACGAATTAGATAAAAAGAAAAATCTAAACGCTATTGGTGGGTTAGAATATATAAGTGAAGTAATAGACTCTGTAGCAACTGCGGCTAATCTAGATTATTATATTAAGATAGTAAAAGAAAAAGCTATTATAAGAAATCTTATAGATACAGCTACAGAAATAGTAACAGATGCTTATGAAGAAGATGAAAATGTTACAGAGATACTTGATAATGCGGAAAAGAAAATACTAAATATATCTAAATCTAGACAAAATAGCGACTTCATTCATATTAGAGACGCTATTGCTGCAGCTCAAGAAAATCTAGAAAAACTAGCTCAAAATAAATCGGAATTAACCGGATTACCAACTGGTTTTTACGATTTGGACAGAGCCAGTGCCGGTCTACATCCCGGCGAGTTAATAATAGTTGCTGCTCGTCCTGGTATGGGAAAAACAGCCTTTGCTTTAAACATTGCTACCTATGCGGCTCAAAATACTAAACAGGCTGTTGCTATATTCAACTTAGAAATGCCAGCAGAACAACTAGTTAATAGGATGCGTTCTGCTGTTGGACAAGTGGATTCCTACAAAATACAAACCGGCAAACTAAATCATGAAGATTGGAAAAGAATAAACGAAGCTAATAGCCAATTAGCTGAAACTAATATCAGAATTGTTGATGACGCTTCGATTACAGCTGCTGAGATAAAAGCAAAATGTCGAAGCTTAGCTAACTCTGAAGAGGGATTAGGATTAGTAATAATCGACTACTTACAATTAATAACCAGCGGTGGTAAAAGACCTGAATCTCGTCAACAGGAGGTATCAGATATATCACGTTCCCTAAAGACAATGGCTATGGAACTAAAAGTACCAGTTATTGCTTTAGCTCAATTGTCTCGTAGTGCTGAGAAAAGAGAAAATAATCAACCAATGTTGGCTGACTTGCGTGAATCAGGGTCGATAGAACAAGATGCAGATATGGTATTATTTATAAATAGAAATGATTACTACAAAGCTAAAGAACAGCTAGACAAAGAAAAAAATGTTGTGGCTGATATAATTATCGCTAAGCATCGTAAAGGATCGACTGGGAAATTTCAATTACTGTTTGAATTAAATATGAGTAATTTTAGAAACTACCTAGCATCCAATGAGGAGAATGAATATGAATAAAAATAGTAAAAAGGGGATAATAATAAGCGCAATCTTAACTATTCTATTATCAGTTGGTCTAGCCTATGATTTTCTCAATTTAGAAAAGTTCGACTTGCCTAATAGGAAATATCGTGTTTACTTAGACGGAGAAAAAATAGGTTTAATAGATTCTAAAGATAATTTATATGCCATGATAAACAAAGAACAAACGGAGATAAAGAATAAATACAAAGTATCAAAAGTATACCCTCCTAAAGGATTTGAGATTATTAAGACAAATACCTATAATACAGATAATAGTTCAATATTCGATGTCTATAATAAGATAAAATCAGAAAAAGAGTTCACTGTTAAAGGATATAACGTAATTATTAAGAGTGCGGATGGGAATACTGCCCCTATCTATATAAATGTTTTAGATAAAGATATCTTTAAAGATGCTTTAGAGGCCTATGTTAAGACATTTATAGGCGAAGAAAGATATAAACAATACTTAGATGAAACCCAACCAGAAATAATAGATACTGGCTTTAAAATAGAAAATATGTATTTTAAAGAAAGTATATCAATAAAAGAAGCATATATAAGTGTTGATGAAAAGATATATACAGACGTAGATGATTTAACTAAATACTTATTATTTGGTGATAATAACAAAAGAATAGATTATGTGGTAGTACAGGGAGATACCGTTGAATCAGTAGCGTTTGCCAATAAGCTTAGTGCTAGCGAGTTAATAATAGCCAATGACGATATCAAAAGTAGCGATGCTTTGCTAGCTATTGGGCAAAAAGTAAATGTTGCCTTAATCGATCCTATTATTACTTTAATCTACGAAGAATTAGTTACTTCCGATAGCGAAGTACAATATCAAACCGAGATTCAACAAGATAAAAATCAATATACATCATATAAAGCCGTTAAACAAAAGGGTGAAAATGGAATAAACAGGAATACATACCGTGTTCAGTTTATTAACGGAACCCAAAACGAAGGAATCAGCTTCGTTGGTGAACCAGTTGTTATTAAACCAGTGGTAAATGAAATAATAGTAAAAGGAACAAAAGTTTACTATGTACCTCCAGTAGAAGATGGCGGTGGTGGAGGAGAGGCTGTCGATATTCATGGCTCACAGGTTGATAATGGAGCAACTTGGGGCTGGCCAACCAACTCACCATACATTATTACTTCAGGATATGGTTATCGTTGGGGTGTTCTACATGATGGTATAGATATATCTGGTACAGGATATGGTTCCCCTATATATGCTTCTTTAGATGGAGAAGTGGTTCAAGCTCAATGGGGCGGAATGGTAGGAAATGAAGCGGGTATTAACGTTGTATTAAGACATGATAATGGTTACTATACAGTATATGCCCACTTATCAAAATTCTATGTTTCAAAAGGACAAAGAGTAGCTAGAGGTGAACGTATAGGGGCAATGGGACACACCGGTAATGCCTTTGGTACTCACTTACACTTTGGCGTATTTACTGGACCGCCATATAATGGTGGTAGATCATTTAACCCTATGAGGTTATGGTCTTAATGAAAGCTTGTGTATTAGCTAGTGGCTCAGAAGGAAATGTTACCTATGTAGAAACTAACAATCATAAAATACTTTTGGATTTAGGAACTACAGTAAAGTACATAAAAGAAAACCTTTCTGAGCTTTCTGTTCGTATAGAAGACATAGATTATGTTTTAATAACCCATGTTCATGCAGACCATATTAAAGGACTAAAAACCTTTATAAAAAAATACAATCCCTACATATGTGTAAGCCCTATGATGTTTTCAGAATTACCCGATTTAAAAGATTATGATAAAATCCTATTATACGATAATGAAATAGTACTAGAAGATGTAAAAATAGAGATTATCAAAACATCTCATGATGCTTCGGACTCTCGTGGTTTCATAATTACATCTAATAATTCATCCCTAGTATATTTAACAGATACTGGTTATATTAACCAGCGAAATTTTGAATTATTAAGGAATAAAAACGTTTACCTATTTGAAAGTAACCATGATATAGAAATGCTTATCAAAGGCCCTTATCCCAAATTTCTTAAAGATAGGGTTATGGGTCCATATGGACACTTATCAAATAGAGACTCCTCGATATATTTAGCCAAACTAATAGGAAAAGACACAAAAAAAATAATCCTAATGCATCTTAGTCAAAAGAACAATACCGAAGAAAAAGCTCTAGAAACCATAAAAGAGATATTTAATGAATACGAAATAGATTTTAAGAAAAAAGATATATGCTGTGCTCGCCAAAAAGAAAAAAGTGAGTTGATAGAAATATGATAAAAATAATTTGTTTAGGTAAAATCAAAGAACCATATCTTAACGATTTAATAGATGATTATAAAAAAAGAATATCCAAGTACCATAAAATAGAAATAATCGAATTAAAAGATACTAATAATCTTGAAGAAGAAAGAGATAATATCTTAAAACACATAAGTAATCAAGATTATCTAATTTCTTTGGATATTGATGGTAAAGAATTTGATTCTGTATCTTTTTCTAAAACAATAGATGATGCTTTTATAAAAAGTGGCACTATTACCTTTGTAATAGGTAGTAGCTACGGATTACATGAAGATATTAAAAATAAATCTAATCTAAGATTATCTTTTTCCAAACTTACTTTTCCCCATGGCTTATTTAGAGGGATTCTATTAGAACAATTATATCGTTCATTCAAGATACTTAATAATGAAACATATCACAAATAAAGTATATACAGTTTAGGTATATACTTTTTTGATTTGTTCAGTTTATCAATCTTTTAATAACGTTATAATTCTTAACAGTAATTTAATGATATGATAAAATGAGTATAGATTAAGTAACAGGTGATATTATGATAGGAAATGACTGGGATGAAAAACTAGATATAATATGGAATAGCGATGGCTTTAAAAAATTTATCAACATCGTAAATAATGAATATAAAACCAAGACCATCTTTCCCCCTAAGAACTATATATTCAATGCTTTAAAACTAACCCCATATTCTAATACTAAAGTAGTAATAGTTGGTCAAGACCCCTATCATGGTATAGGAGAAGCCCATGGTTTATCATTCTCAGTTCAAGAAGGAATAAAAATACCTCCATCTTTAAAAAACATCTATAAAGAATTATATGACGACTTAAATATCACTGCCCCCAATAATGGTGATTTAACCAAATGGGCAAAAGAAGGAGTGCTTCTTTTAAATGCTGTTCTAACGGTCGAAAAAGATAAGCCGGCATCTCATAGAAATCTAGGTTGGGAAAGATTAACGGACTATATTATAAAAGTATTAAATAATAAAGAAGAACCGGTAGTTTTTATCCTTTGGGGAAACTTTGCTAAAGAAAAAGCCAAACTAATTACGAATAAAAAACACCTAATAATTGCATCGCCTCATCCATCTCCGTTTTCTGCTCGATATGGCTTTTTTGGTAGTAAACCATTTTCAAAAACTAATGAATTCCTAAAAGCAAATAATATAAAAGAAATAGATTGGCGTTTATAAAAAACTCTTCCCAAGAAGAGTTTTATAACTTAAAATCATCAAATATTTCATCTTGCATGTTTTTGCCATCAAAGAATGGTTTAATACTTAATCCATGCATTCTTGCTACTATATTAGAAGGGAACTTTCTAATTAAATCATTTAACTCGCTAGTATACTTATTATAAAAAGACTTGGCTGCTTGTAATTTCTCATCTATCTTCTTATTATTACTTAAAGCTTTCTTAAAATCTTTATTATCTTCTAAAGTAGTATAATCAGATTTCAATTGACTTAAAATACTATCATAATCTTTTAATTTTCTATCTAAATCAAAGTTACTAATGTTATCCTTCTTTATTTTTTCTAATCCCTTGAAGAAGGATTTTTCTTCCTTTAATTCAGCTTTAGATATAGAATCTACTTCTATAAATAAATCATACTTACTTCTTAATGCTTCATCAATTAAGCATTCAGCTTGATCTATTTTGGTTTTACTATGTTGCAATTTATTATATTGATAAATATATAATATGGCTAATGCTCCTCCTATAATTACTAAAAATAACAACGCATAAAGAATTTCCATATAATCACCTATTTCTATTATAATTATATCACGTATAGTTTTACAAAAAAACTAATTTATACTAAAATGTAAATATGGTGATATTATGAAAATAGAAACAGTAGTCGTTGGCGACTTAGATACGAATTGTTATCTTTTAGATATAGACGGAGAAGTAGTAATAATAGATCCTGGTGATGATTTTGAAAAAATAAAGAAAGCCATTGGTAATAGAAAAGTAGTTGGTCTATTAATTACCCATTTTCACTTTGATCATATTGGGGCTTTAGAAGAAGTAATTGGGTACTACAATGTAGATACCAATAAAGTAAAGAGCAATAAATTTCAATATAAGATTATTGAAACTCCAGGTCACACTAGAGATTCAATAACTTTCTACTTTGAAAAAGACAAAATAATGTTTGTAGGCGACTTCATATTTCGCAATTCCATAGGTCGTACTGACTTGGGTGGAAGCGACCCGGCTATGATTAAAAGTCTAAATGATTTTCTAAAATACCCAGATGATATAGTTTTATATCCCGGTCACGGCCCTACAACTACGTTAGGCTATGAAAAGAATAACTTTAAATACTATTATTAAGGAGAAATGTTTATGATAAAATCAATAAAAGAATTAAAAGCTAAAGAAGTATTACCTCGTTTCATAATTAGTACTATCAGTATCTTCTTTATGGCTTTAAACTATAACTTGTTCTTTTTAAGAAATGATATAGTTGCTGGAGGTATAAGTGGTATCGCTACTATCCTTTATAGCATATTTAAACTAAATCCTGGCAAAACAATCTTAATATTTAATGTGCTTATGATTGCTATTAGTTATCTCTTGTTAGGACCTAAAACGGCAGGTAGAACTATTCTGGGGTCTCTTATGTATCCATTGTTTGTTTCGCTTACTTCTCCGTTAGCAACAAGGTTATATCAGTATACTAACTTTAAAGAGTTAGTAATCATAGTGCTTCTAAGCGGTTTTATTTACGGCTTCTTTAATGGGATAATCTATAAAATGGATTATTCTACTGGAGGTATGGATACCCTAATACAAATAATTAATAAATACTTTAAAATATCTTCCGGAGCTTCATCACTTATTGTTAATGCAACTATTATCTTCTTCAGCGCCTTTGTGTTTGGAGTTGAAAAAGCCGCATATGGAATCTTAGTAATCATAATGAATACTTTCCTAATTAATAAAATTCAATTAGGCATATCAAATACTAAGATGTTCTTTATAACAACTGATAAGACTGCCGAAATTAAAAGCTTCTTAGAAAAAATGAATTCTGGTTATACATTTATGAAAACTGCTGGAGGACACTCTGAAAAGACTAAAGATATGATAATGTGTGTAGTACCTACTACTTCGTATTATATGTTTAGAAAAGCTATTATGAACATAGATCCCGAAGCTTTTGTAGTAATTGATGATTGTTACGAAGTATATGGAGGACAGCTAAAAGAAAGATTCCCATTTATTTAATGGCTTTTTTTTGGTATAATAAAAAATACTAAGGTGGTGTAAAATGAAATTTATCGAGATAAAACATTGTTACAAATTATATCGAGATGGTGTAGCAGCGATTTCTGACCTTTCTCTATTTATAGATAAAGGAGAATTTGTCTTTATCACGGGTGAGACTGCTTGTGGTAAATCTACACTAGTTAAGATGTTATATAGAGAAGAAAAACCAACGAAAGGAACAGTCATAGTAGGCGGGATAAATGTTGCGAAAGTGCCAAATAGTAAGGTATATAAACTGAGAAGAAAATTAGGTATAGTATTCCAAGATTTTAAACTATTACCTAAACTAACGGTTTATGAAAATGTTGCATTCGGTTTATCGAATGCCGGTGTAGCAAACTCAATAATTAGACAAAAAGTTAGGTTGGCGCTTGAAAGAGTTGGTCTAAAAGGAAAAGAAAAAAGTTTTCCTAAGAACCTATCTGGCGGAGAACAACAAAGAGTATGTATAGCAAGAGCTATAGTAAACGAGCCAAAATTGTTGATTTGTGACGAGCCTACAGGAAACTTAGACCCTAAGACTTCTAAAGAAATAGTAAAAGTAATTAACAAGATAAACAAAGAAATGAAAACGACAGTTGTAATGGTTACTCATGATAAAGAAATTGTTAATTCAATGCGTAAGCGTGTTGTAACACTTTCCAATGGTGTTATAGTAGATGATACACAGAAAGGAAGTTATGTAGCAGATGAAATTGATTAGAATTTTTTTTCGTAATGTAGCTAATGCTTTTAAAAGTATAGTTCGTAACTTTTCACTAAGTTCTGCTTCCTTGATTTGCACTACAATTACTTTACTAGTTGTAGCAATAGCTATTATAGTAGCTGGTAATATTAACAACTTTACTAGGAACTTATCTAACTCTTTAACAATGATAGTCTTTGTTGATTCAGGAGCGACGGCTGAGGAAATAGCTCAAGTGAAACAAGGCATAGAATCTATTAAAGATGTTAAGGCTGATGAAATAATATATAAAGATAAGAAAACCTTAAAAGAAGAAACATTGGAAAACGCTGAGAAAGGATCCACTATTTATACAATAGTAAGTACTTGGGATGATAATGATAATCCTTTAGAACCAGAGTTTATCGTATCTGTAAAAACCGCTAATAAGATGGAGAAGACAGCGGATACCATTACATCCTTAAATAAAGTTAAAAGCGTTAAATATTCAGAAAAAGTGCTTGAGAAAATGATACCTCTTGTAGAAATTGTTGAAAAAGTATCTATCTGTATAATAGTTGGTCTTATTATAGTAATTGTCTTCTTAATAGGTAATACAATAAAACTAACAATCTATTCTCGTAGTGAAGAAATAGAAATAATGAGATTAGTAGGTACAAGTAATAACGTTATTCGTTTGCCATTTGTTATAGAAGGTACTATTCTTGGCATATTAGGATCCTTAGTACCTATTGCTATGACCATCTGGGGGTATACTATTTGTTATGATAAACTAGGAGGAATATTCTTTGCTCCAGCAATTAAAATGGTAGAACCAATGCCATTTACAATTTATGCCTCATTAATACTGGTTGCTATTGGTGCTATAGTTGGTATGCTAGGTAGTTATACAGCCGTTAGGAGGTATCTAAAAGTATAATGAAAAAGATAACCTTAGGATTAATACTTAGTATACTTCTTATCGCATTTACTATTATTCCTATTAGAGTAGTAGATGCTGATGGCAAAACTTTAGGTGATTATAAGAGAGAGGTTTTTGAACTAGAAGCCAAAGCTAATAAAAATAAAAGACTGTCTCAAGATGCTCAAAATAAAATAAATGCAAGAAGACAGGCTATTGTGAATGCTAATAATACTATTGAGGATAACGAAAAGAAAGTTGAAGAATCAAAAATAAAAGTAACTGAAAGCGAAGAAGAAATAAAAGTTAAAACTGAACAATTAAAAACAACAATTACTAATTATCAGTATGCTGGGGCAACATCAGAATCAGTTTATATTGATTATGTGTTTGATTCGGAATCTATTTCAGATATGATAGAAAGAGAAGCAATAAT